>NZ_JAVJZI010000091.1:0-2649 GCF_040223135.1 Coleofasciculus sp. G3-WIS-01 | reverse complement strand
TGTCTATAAACCAGCCTGGAGGCACGGGGTTATCGTGCAAGCTAAGCCGAACTATTAAGTATGTTCAGCTTAGCTTGTTCGATGACTTCAGGGCTACTAAAAACCCAGACCTCAGCTCTTAGCAGGTCTGGGTAGTTTATGATACTCATCGAATTTCCTGTGACTGCGGTGATCGGGTTCTCGATTTCATTATCTGTGAAGTCTGTGGCGATGTTTTTCTGGGCGGTTACAAGCATCCGGTGGGCAAGGGTTTTGTCTTGAGTGCCGATCAACCTGACTTGGAAAATATGCCAGATCGAGTGAATCTGGGACAGCGATATGGACAGTATGCTGTGTTTTGGTCTCTGCCCTATCATCAAACAGTAGAACCTCAAGACTTAGAGTGGACAGTAGACAAGATTAAACGGAGATGGGTTAAAGCCAAACTCCATCGCGTCACCGGTTTGCTGAAGATGGATAAGACACCTTGTCAGCCCGATGAAATACCCGGTTGGCTTTATCAGGTAATCGGGGAAAAAGCCGAGCAACAGTCTTCCATGCCAACTAAATGTCCTCGATGCGATGCAGACTATAGCCGTCGGAGAACCTTCAAAACTCCCTTGCGGAGTCATCGAACTGGATTCCAAAAAGCCTGTCAGGTGTTGGCAAGTGCGACGTTGCGAGAAATGAGTTCAAGCGGTGCAGGTGTCTCCTCCCGAAAACTGGTGATTTTCTCCGATAGTCGCCAAGACGCCGCCAAGCTAGCCGCTGGAATGGAGCGCGATCATTACCGGGATATGGCACGTCTGGCGATGATTCAAGCCTTTCGGCAGTATTGGAGTGATTTGGTAGCGTATCTACGGCAAATGTTTGTATTCAATCCCACCAGTCCCAGCCTATCAACCCTACAAACATTGAACCCACGCTTACACGCTGACGTCACCCAACCGCCTCAAGCAGAAGATGCGATCGGGCAAATCAGATTTGCCACGGCGAATGCGAATTTAATTAGTGAGGCAAGTATGTGGTGCATGGGTGCGCCCCCGATTAATCAATCCGCTCGCCGAGTTTGGGAGGAGCTACTCCAACTTTATCCAGGGCGGGTTCCCTTGGCAAACCTGCGGGGAACCATTCGCGATGCGTTGGTGAAGCAGGGAATTTGTCCTGGTGGTTCTGCGTTCAAAGCCAAGAAATATAAGTCATCTGAGGGATACTGGGATGATTGGTTCAACTGTTATGACTGGAGTAATGATGTTCCTCAACCGTTAGTGAATCCCACAGAAAGACAGCGCGATCATATCCCGCGCATGGAAGCCCTTTTAGTTGAGGAAGTCATTTATGCCGCTTCTAAAAACCTAGACAAACCTACCCATAAGTAATTCTGCCTTGGTATAAGTCCACGGTGTAACTTTTGGTCGATAACCGTTAACGCTGACGCTTGGCTGATACCCGGCATTGTTGCTCGACATCAGCCTTAACCAACGGTTCCCAGTTAGAGACACTATAGTAATCGTGTCTACGATTGACTACAGGGCATCGACCAATAAAACTATTAAATTGATATAGAGCGCTCCATACGTGCTTTCTCGGATTCACTCCGAGATAGGCGGACACAGAGCGTGGCAATCTCTCACTATACTTCATGCCTCTTCTGGCAATTGCTAGGGCAGCCGCCACATCAGATGATAGTCCATACATTCGACTATATTTAACCAATCCAATCAAACTCGTGTAAGCTGGATTGCACAAAGAAAGAGTTATTCCTCGGTTGGATAAAATCGATGACAAAATCTGATAAAAACGACTGTATGCCCAGGCAGAAAGCATTCGAGCATATTTTTTTGTTCGCTCTCTTAATTGAGCTTTCTTTGTCGAAAAATCTAATCTTTCGCACAGAATAGGGCAAGAAAACTTCCTGGCTAAAGCTGCCAATTTCAAACAAACCTCTACAATTTGAGCATCTTGTTTACCTGTGGGTAAACCAGTCTTTATAGAAAGAGTTCCCTGAGCTTTTAAATTTCCTTGACCATCAACATAAGCCCAACCAATAGAACTAGGATTTAGATCGATACCCAGGGCACCATACTTAATTTCTCTACTCACCTTCTCCACCGCTGCGGGCGTAAATTGAACAGCGACCACCCAGCGATTATCCTTTCTATAGAAGTGCCATGTTTTCGCACCGCTATTGGGTAATCTATTAATGTTTCTTGAGAAGCTGCCAATTTTTGATGTGACATATTTACCAAATTTTGCTTCCAGACAACCGGGGACTCTCAACTTGATAGTATCCCCAGACCATTGACAAGTTTGATTCCCATAACTTTCATCCTTGGAACCAACAATAAATAGTTCCCCTCTGGATACCTTTACTCTAATTTTCGCCGATTTCAGATGTTTAACTTGATTTTGAAGTCTGTTGATATATCGCTTTTTCTGATGCAGACATCTCCGCAGATGATACCAGTTAGTTTTTCTCGTCTTCAGGTTTGACGACAAGGGGAAATTACAGCCGTTTTTGGAGGATTGCCAGTTCTTTTTCCCATAGAACTTCCGAGCCAACTTAATTTTCTTAGTGGCTCTGGCTACCCAATCTTTCCCTGACTTAACTCGTGATTCTAATTGCTTTATCTGGATTTTTCTACAATATGCGGCTGAGGAAGTTTTTCC
>NZ_JAVJZI010000089.1:0-13116 GCF_040223135.1 Coleofasciculus sp. G3-WIS-01 | reverse complement strand
TTCCCAAATGCGTTTAACCGCTATGGGATAGAGAGGTGCGTAGTTCACTATTATGAGAATTAATCTCTCAAAGTAAAAGCGAAGGGAATTTCTGCAATGAAATGAAGTCTGTCTATATTTGACTATACTTTTACCAACTATCAGTCCTACTAATTCAGATTGAAGCGAACCGAATCAACCATGTCAAAGATAAATCGCCGAACGTTTATTGCTCTAAGTGTAGCTGGAGCTGGAGTGGCTTTAGGAACAAGCTGTGCAATCGGACAAAATAGCAAACAAACCTCAAAATCACCAATTGCCGGATCTTCACTGCATCAAAGCCGGGATGGTTTACTAGAACTTGACCTAGAAGCCAGTTCTGGTGCTGTTGATTTGGGGGGTCAGCAGGCATATCTTTTGAGCTACAACGGACAGATTCCTGCTCCTCGTTTGGAAGCTAAACCTAGGGATACCGTTCGCATCCACTTCACCAACAATCTCTCCCAACCCACTAATTTGCACTATCACGGATTGCACATTCCGGTTACGGGAAATGCGGATAATGTCTTTCTCAGCATCGAGCCAGGAGAAAGAATTGACTACGAGTTTATGATTCCCCAAGACCATCCGGCTGGTACGTTTTGGTATCATCCCCATCGTCATGGTTTAGTCGCCGAGCAGCTATTTGGCGGTTTAGCGGGTTTATTTATTGTGCGCGGGGAGTTGGATGAAATTCCCGAAATTCAAGCCGCAAAGGAAGAATTCCTGGTTCTCCAAGATTTTGCCCTGAATGAGAACGGGCGAATGTTATCCTCTAACCATACATCAGCAATGACGGGACGGGAAGGACAACTGATCACGATTAATGGTCAGCTTAACCCAACATTATCCCTACCCGCTAATGGTTTACTCCGATGGCGCATCCTGAATGCTTCCCCGTCTCGTTTTTATCGGCTTTCTCTGGAAAATCATCCCTTTTATCTAATTGCTACAGATGGCGGAGCATTAGCCGAACCTGTGGAAATTTCAGAATTGCTGCTAACACCTGGACAACGAGTAGAAGTGCTGGTGCGGGGGGATAGAAATCCAGGACAATATTCCTTGCGAAATCTTCCCTATAATCGAGGCGGAATGGGAATGATGGGCAGAGGCATGATGGGTGGTCGAGGTATGATGGGTGGTCGAGGCATGATGGGGAGAGATGACAACACACCAACCGTGCTAGCCACTCTCAATTACGATAAAGCTGTAGAACCCGTTCCTCTACCCACCAAACTCTTATCCATACCGACGTTACCTGAACCCCAACAGGTGCGACGCTTTCAGCTCAATCACGGGATGGCGCCTGGGATGGGCATGGTGTTTCTAATTAACGGTCAACCTTACAAGAGCGATCGCATCGATACCCAAGTTCAGCTTAATACAGTTGAAGATTGGGAAATCGTGAATACGGGAATGATGGATCATCCCTTTCACATTCACGCCAATCCATTCCAAGTCATCAGCCGCAATGGGAAATCAGAACCTTACCCAGCTTGGACAGATACAGTTTTAGTTCCTAGAGGGGAAACTGTCCGCATTCGCATTCCTTTCCGAGATTTTGCAGGTAAAACTGTTTATCACTGTCACATCCTTGATCATGAAGATTTGGGGATGATGGGAAATCTGGACATTCAGGTGTAATTCCTTACCCAAAAACCACCACAGTTCTGCACCAATTAAGGCGATTCCCCCTAGAGTGACACCAACTTTTAGACCTAAAGGTTGTTCGATGCGACGGAATTGTTGCGTCGGGTTAGTGGGCATTTCCATTTCGGTAGCGGTTGCTCCTGACGCCATTGCCATGAATAATCCCAGATTGATTACATATTGCGCGTGAAGGGGTAATGTCTCAATCTCCAACTCATCAATCCAGCGCTGAGTGCCAATTTGCACCAATCGGCGATTAACAACCCCTTGAACCCCACAGCTTCAAAGTTTTCGGTTTCTGGGAGTGACGTTTCCCCCGTCTGGAGTTGAGCATACTGAACAACGGCTTCAGCTAAGGGGTGTTCGGAATTCCGTTCAACGGCTCCAGCTAATTGCAGTAGATTGATTTCATCGTCCCACCAAGGTTAGAGTGATAATCACCGCCCCTGCTTCATAGTAAACCTCCGCCGCTAATCCTTGGGCGGTGAAGTAGCCTGGAGCGAAGGTTGCCCAGTGTCCTAACCTGCCTTGGTACTGCTATACATCCCCGATGTCTTGAAGAAATCGGGGATCTGGTAAGGATGGATTACACTGAGGCTACGGCTTTATCTGTCTCGCGATCGCTACTTTCCTGATTTTGCCCCTGTAACCAACCATAGAGTCGGTTCAGGGCATTCACATAAGCTTGGGCTGATGCCACAATAATATCGGTATTGGCAGCATGACCGGAAAAAACTCGACTGTTATAACGCAGGCGAATGGTGACTTCTCCAAGGGCGTCAATCCCGGCTGTCACTGACTGCACCGAATACTCAATCAGTTCATTGGGGACATTCACCACGCGGTTAATCGCTTTATACACCGCATCCACTGGACCGGTACCAATCGCCGCATCCATCAGTTCCTCACCTTCAGGAGTGCGTAAGGTTACCGTAGCAGTCGGACGGGCATGATCCCCACAGGATACCTGGACTAATTCTAGATGGAATAGTTCGGGAACTTGGCGGATTTCGTCGTTAACCAGCGCCTCTAAATCCCAATCGGATACGTCTTTTTTCTTATCCGCCACTTCTTTAAAGCGGACAAAGGCTTTATTCAACTCTGTCTCAGACAGATCAAACCCTAATTCCTTGAGACGAGTGCGGAAGGCGTTGCGCCCGGAATGCTTACCCAAGACAATCTGATTATCGGTTAAACCGATTAATTTGGCATCCATGATTTCGTAAGTCAGCTTATTTTTCAGGACGCCATCTTGGTGAATACCCGATTCGTGAGCAAAAGCGTTTGCGCCAACAATTGCCTTATTCGGTTGCACTAACATTCCAGTCAAATTAGATACTAACCGCGAGGTTTTGTAAATCTGGCGCGTGTCAATATTTGTTAAGGACTCCTCTGACTCAGGAGGGCGTCCCAAATAGGGGTTGTAAAATTGCCGCCGGACGTGTAATGCCATGACGAGTTCTTCTAGTGCCGCATTTCCTGCCCGTTCGCCAATACCATTAATCGTGCATTCTAACTGTCGCGCCCCATTTTTCAAGGCTTCGAGGAAGTTGGCAACGGCTAATCCTAGGTCATTGTGACCGTGAACGGAGATAATGGCTTGGTCAATATTGGGGACGTTTTCTGTAATCCCGCGAATCAATGCGCCAAACTCACTCGGGGTGGTGTAGCCTACGGTATCGGGAATATTCACCGTTGTCGCCCCCGCCGCGATCGCACGTTCTAACACCTCGTACAAAAACTCTGGATCAGAACGCCCTGCATCTTCGGGGGAAAACTCCACATCCTCGACAAAGGATTTGGCATACGCCACCATTTCCTCTGCGATCGCGACAACCTCCGGTTTGGTCTTTTTCAGTTTATAGTTGAGATGAATATCGGATGTGGCAATAAATGTATGAATTCGGGCATTGGCAGCGGGTTTGAGGGCTTTCGCCGCCGCTTCGATATCCTGACGGGTGGCTCTGGCTAACCCACAAATTGTCGGTCCCGACTCGACACCTACAGTTTTGGCAATCTTTTGCACGGCGTCGAAGTCACCCGCACTGGCATAAGGGAACCCCGCTTCAATCACATCAACACCGAGTCGTGCTAGTTGCCGTGCGATCGTCAGTTTCTCCTCTACGTTTAAGGTGGCTCCGGGACACTGTTCGCCATCACGAAGCGTAGTATCAAAAATAATAATTCGATTGGGTTGCTTGTTCATTCGATTCTCTCCAGTTATAAAGTTGTCAATTTTTAATGGGTCAAAGGATAAGGGTTAGTTTTTATCTGTCTTTAATTAAGAATCTACTTTCTCGATCTGATCACGAATTTCATTTAAATCAATATACCGATCCGTAGCATTTCTTAATTCTCTGGCAATCATCCCTTCAGTCGATACGACTGTAATATGAGTATTCTTTGACCGCAGCAATTCGATCGCCCGTTCAAAATCACCATCTCCACTAAATAGAATAACTCGATCATACTGTTCTACCGTATTAAACATATCAACAACAATTTCTATATCAAGATTGGCTTTTTGGGAATAACGACCTGAACTATCATCATAATACTCTTTTAAAATTTTAGTTCTGACTGTGTAACCCAGACTAATCAGGGCATCTCTAAACCCTCGCTGATCTTGAGGATCTTTTAATCCGGTGTACCAAAATGCATTAACCAGAACAATATGAGGTTCTTTTTTAAAATGTTCTAAGACCCGCTTCGGATCAAAGAACCAGCCATTTTTTTGTTGAGCATAGAACATATTGTTCCCATCAACAAAAATAGAAATACGGTTCATAGAGCAAGGCATATAAACTCAGACCTAATAGTTTTGGGAAATTTAAGTGAACTTCTTATTTTAGCAATTTTAATCTAAATATTGGCTGATAGTTAGTCTATCGGCGTAATTCCTAAGCTTTTTAGCGCTATCTAAATTTTCTTACTCTCTCACCTCCAAGTTCAATCTCCTAGCAAAGAAACTCATGTCGCTAGATCTCTGTTTGCTTTCTTAAACCTTAGCGACTCTATAGGACGTAGACAGGGAGCTATCTTCAAGCTATCCTCAGGATTGAGGATAACACCAGCCCATTAGCGGTAGATGTACTTTATCGAATTTGGCGATTCATCCCCAACTATACCCGATCAGAGTTAGTTGGGGATGAATCGCCAGTAACAGCAAGCTTGTTTGAATTCAACTTAAAAGTGTGATACCATTACATGATTTTCCATAAACATACTGATATAAGCACAATTCTACCGTGGGGTACAAGGAAAGTCACGCCTAGACGAGAGATGGAACTCTATCTTGGTGGTTGTTAAAGACTTAGCCTGCTACATCTGGAAGTGAGGATCAGACCAAGTTGCCTTCTAACATGTCATTGGAAAGCGTTGACCCAACCTACCCCTGTTTCCTGTTCAAAGAAGCTTCACCCAGAGGTTTCTGTTAAGTAGGAACACCAGTCGCTCCAACTTCCAGCATAAAGCTTACCCCTTCCCATTCCGGCTAATTCCAAGGATAAGAGATTTACGCAGGCGGTGACTCCAGACCCACAATAGACAATGATCTCCGGTTTATCCTGGACATCATTCCATCGTTGTTTTTGCTGATCGGGGGAGTGTAGATAGCCTTGAGCATTAGTTACCTCTTGCCAAGGGTAATTAATTGCACCAGGGATATGACCTGCAATTGGGTCAATGGGTTCATGCTCTCCTAAATAGCGATCGCGTGCCCGTGAATCGACTAAAGCGACGTCTGGTAAATCTTTCCGGGCTTTGACCGCATTGATATCAACCACCCACTCGGATCGCACTTGCGGCACAAACTGCCCAGATTGAGGGGTTGGTAGAGCATCAGTTACCGGATAACCTTGGGATTGCCATGCTCCCCAGCCACCATCCAATACCGCGACGCGATCGTGTCCCAGGTAACGCAGTAACCACCATAGACGCGCCGCAAAAGCACAACGGGAATCATCATAAGCCACGACTAAGGTTTCACCGAATCTGACTCCTATCGCGGCGAGTTTTTGGGCAATCTGGTTGGACTCAGGTAAGGGATGACGCCCTCCATGAGGTTCTACGGGAGCAGAAAGATCTTGGTTCAAATCCAAGTAATGCGCTCCCGGAATGTGACTCGTCTGATACTGTTGATATCCCTGTTGCGGATCGGCAAGGGCAAAACGACAATCGACGATCACCACTTGCGGATCATTAAGGTGTTCTTTTAGGAATTGGCTGGAAATAATCAAAGGATGATCAGTCATATCAGTTAAAATGGATTAATCGTTATCGAAAAATATACGCCATTTTCTTGCCAGGTATTATCCTCGGAATCAACAGAAATTAAGGGAATCCCCCAGTCTAAGCGAGCGGTGATGCGATCGCCTTGTTGCCATTGTAGTCCCAACCCCAGAGCCGCCAAACTGCTCGGGTCAGGGGCGTCTATCTCGCCGTTATTCCAGGTTGTGCCAACATCCACAAAGGGAGTCACCTGTAAAACACCATCCCACTCAGGAATGCGTAAGATGGGTAGCCGCACCTCGGCTGAAGCAAAGGCGCCATTATCAGTGAGTCGAATATCTTGGCGATAGCCGCGTACACTCCCTTGACCCCCTAAACCATACTGCTCCACAGGTAACAAGTCTTGAGCGGCTAGTTGAATGTCACCGCGAAGCACCAGTAATGTATCTGGGGCTAAGAGTCTTACCCATTGGGTTTGACCCCGCCAGGAAAAGAAGTGACTATCAGGCGCATCATCGTTGACTGTGGCATCAAAGACACCCAGACCTAAATTAAACTGAGAGCGTAGGGCAAAGACTTCCCTCGCCCCTCGTTTAGTCCACTCTTGAAAGAATCCCAGGGCTGAAACTCGGATGCGCCCATCCTCATCAGCACCCAATGAAGGAAAACCAACTTCTTCTCCTACTAAGTCTTCTAAGAAAACGGTTTTTGTATTGCGTCGAGACGCGGTTAAACCCACTGCGAATTCCTGGGTTGGCGTTTCCAGGAGGGGTTGACGAAATGTGAGGTCAAAACTGGTTGAGTCGGATTGGATATCGAGAAAGTTAAATGGATCTTCAATAATCTCGCTGGAGGTGTTGCTAAAGCTAAAGCTAACCGTGCCATTACGCGGATTCACGGGTAGGGTGTAGTTAAATTCAATCTCATCGCTACCATCGGTATTGGTATAGCTGAGGGTTACGCCATCGCCGAATCCGAGTAAGTTGGCTTGAGTTATGGACGCCCCGCGCCGGAAGCTACCCACACTGGGGGAACGCCCATTGTTGGCAACGAGTTGGTAACTCCAGGTGTTGGCTTCGATAACATCGACGATGAGTAAACTGGTACCGGGTCCAGAACCGGTCGAGAGTTCAGCCGAGATATTTTCGATCAGGGGATCAAGCTGCAAAAGACGTAGGGATTCGAGTAAATGCGGTACATTGAGGGGTTTGGGATTAGCGACGGCAATACGCGATCGCACATAATGGGGACGCAGGCGGCGAAGTCCATTCACCTGAATCTCTTCGATTCCACCTTCGACAATTTCAATAGTGACGGTATCCTGGTTTAGGGATTGAGGTGGAATGAAGGCACCGGATGTAGCATAGCCGTTGTTTACGTATAACTGGGTGATGGCAGTTCTGGCATTTAAGAGTTCAGCAAAGGTAATCGGGCGATTAGTAAACTCCGCTGTCACTTCGGCTAACTGTTCATCACTAAATGCTGTATTGCCGATAAATTCAAAATTTTTCACCGTAATTTGCTCTTGAGTGACACCCTCTGGCGTCTCAGGCGTTGTCGGTGTTAATTGAGGGGATTCTAGAAGCTGTTCCGGGGGGGGTAATGTAGGAGACGGTGTGGCTTCTGGCAGCCTAGAGGGAGGCGGTGGCTCAATGTCTTGAGGCGGAGGCAGTTCAGGAATTGAGGGACTCTGCCGAGGAGTCGTGGGATCAGGAATTTGAGTGACGTAGAGGGGCAAGTGTTGAGCGTTGAGTGTAGAGATGTGCCATGGCGCGTCTTTCGGGGCGGGTTTGATGAGTCTCGTTTCTTCTTTTACCCGGATGTGACTAAACCCGCCCCGACTGAGTTTTGAATGGGTGATCTCATTTCCGTCTAAAGGGTTATCATTGTCTTCTACCTTCCCTTGTGCCCTGTGCCCTGTGCCCTGTGCCTTCGTGGAGCCTTCTGCCTGTTCTTCCTCAATTGTTCTCGATAAATCGTTTAGGTGTTCAGGCTGAGGTAAGACTGGAGACAAGGACGTATTGATTGAGGCTTTAGCGTTTGTGGAGATAGGCAGAGTTTGAGCCTTTACCGAGGGAGTTAGCCATAACACTGCTGACAATGTTGCTATAGAGGTGAATAGAATTTGCCCGTTGGACTCTACACCAATCATATTGTTCATTTATCAAAAATAAAGAGGCTGATTATCGAGGAAGTTGGTGAAGCAATCATTGAAAGATAATCAGGGTCTCCCGGATACTTGGTGGAAAAGGTATCATTCTTATACAAAATAAATGATAAAGAAAAGCTGAAAATCTTGATATGGCTTGATTATAAGCTTGCGTTATCACCACAAGTACGGAAGAGCCGTTCAGTTAAACCCCTGATCTGATGAAGCTTTTGATTAGACCTGTTCAAATGTCGGCAAACATTTGAAGTTTCCTTTGATTTTCTTTTCTGATTTCTGAATAATTCCAGGGAGATATTTGACTAAGCTTTTTGAATCAAATACAAATAATAGTTTCATTATAATAACGTATTTTGGTTAGAGGGTCAAAACGTTTTAAACTGAACAAACTGGTACAATCATACCCTCACGAGCTAATACATCATTGGGAAAGACAGATTTTAGTTGGGATTCCATCCAGTCAAGAAAGTCATCATCATGGTCAGGATGGTAGTGAGACATAACAACCCGCTTAACTCCTGCTGCCTTAGCTGTCGCCATACCGGTTTGCCAGAGTTTGTCTTGCCAGTCTAGGGGCGAAGGCTTGAGAAAATCATCTGCACGAATATTACACGGGGCATCCAAAATGAGCAAGTCAGCATGGCGGGCTAAGTGTAACAAATTGTGATCCAATCGATCCGGCGATTGGGAATGAGCGATCGCGTAGACGACAGAATGACCTTTCCAGGTGACACGGTAGCCCATTGAACTGGATGCTGGGTTAAGTAAAACCGCTTCAACGACTAGATCATCCACGGTGATTTTATGACTCGAACCCAATTCGTAAAATTTTAGCTCCGATTGCATGACCTGAAGTGGAACGGGAAAATTAGGCGCTAACATTTGCCCACCTAGGCGCTTTTCGATTGAGTCTCCATTAGTCGCCCTTGCGCCATAGATGTGGAAACAATTGCCAGGAATAAAGGCAGGTGTAAAAAAGGGAAATCCCTGAATACTGTCCCAGTGGCAATGAGTGAAGAAGATGTAGGCTTCTAGGGGCATTTGGCGGAGTAAATGGTTGCCGAGAAGCCGCAAACCACTTCCCCCATCAAAAATCAGGCGTTTAGAGCCGACACGCATTTCTATACAGGAGGTATTGCCACCATAGCGTACCGTTTCTTTCCCTGGAGCCGAAACTTTACCTCGAACGCCCCAAAATTGGACAACAAAATTGACGGTAGGGCCAGTTACCATGTTGGCTATAGCATTAAATGTGCGGGGGCTGGGTGACGCTGGATCAGAATCTGCCATCGTTCGATTAAATGAGCTGCCCTTAGCCGAGCTTCACACCCAGCAATTTCCACTATATGATACTCAGATAGGGACACTTTCGGTGAGGTAGTCGCTAAGGCTTTTGCGTCCACGGAGGCAATAACGGTATTTTTAGAGAAAATAACCTAGGGAAAACTTGTAAAAAAGCTATGAATTTCCGGCTTTCCCCTAGGTCGAATTTTCTAGCACCCTTATTTTGATCAGGAAGTTTCTCTCAAGTCTGTTAATTTTAGCGTTCTTGGTAGAGTTGGCTTGTGAGTTCTGTCACAAAGAGCAGGGGTGAGCTTAGGGACTTGCGGCGATGGCATAGGAGGGATAGAACTTGGTTCATAATTCCTCCTTGATTTTTTAGGGTTTTGAACCATGAACCCTTAATGGTGAATCCCACCGCTTTTCAGGGTGGGAGTACCTCAATTATCGGCTTGACTATCTGCCAGACTTGTTACCGGCGGCGATACACTTCTCCACCAGTGGCATAACGTCCTTGATATCCTTCCAGCCTAGAATTTCCGTGACTTTTTTTTCGAGATTTTTGTAAGTCTTGAAAAATTCAGCAATTTCATCCAACCGATGCTCAGCAACATCTTTAAGCGATTTTACTTGAGCATAGCGGGGATCTTTGTCAGGAACACAGAGGATTTTTTCGTCGCGATCGCCAGAGTCAATCATCTCCAGCATACCAATGGGTCGGGCGGTAATGACACAACCGGGAAAGGTTGGCTGATCCATGATCACCATTCCATCGAGTGGATCGCCGTCATCGGCTAAGGTGTTCGGGATAAAGCCGTAATCATAAGGGTATTGCACCGAGGAATATAAAACCCGGTCAAGGGCAAAGGCTTGTAGATCTTTGTCGTACTCGTACTTGTTTTTACTCCCGGCGGGAATTTCAATTAAAACGTTGATCAGTCCCGGTTTGGGTTGACTTGGAATCCGTGATAAATCCATGACAAAATTGTGTAAGCGACACAGCAGATGGGGAAACTTAGCTATCCAAGGCTAAGTTACAAGGTTCAATCGTCCCGTATCGACGGTTGAAAAACCCCCGTGTAGCATTCTAAGCGAAGAGGGTCAATCTCCGCCTTAGCTTAAAGATTTTTATCTCCCAGACAAGTAGGAAAAGGCAACAGTAACAGTATTGCAACAGACAGAGTTATATTAAGTCCGGTAGCATCAGATTTATAGTATCCGAACCAATAAGAGTCATGTCTGAACAGTTTAGCCAACAAGTGAGCGATCGCATCTGTAAGCACATGAATGAGGATCATGCTGAGGCGATCGCGCTTTACGCCCGCACATTCGGGAACTCTCCTGATACCGAGTCGGCTCAAATGCAGTCCATTGATGCGACAGGAATGAATTTAATCGCCCAACGTCAGGGTGAGTCGGTTCCCTTACGCATTGAGTTTGATCACACTCTCAAAGACTCCGAAGACGCCCACCACACGTTAATTGACATGGTGAAGCAAGCCAGAGGTGCGGCTAAATCAACCTAGCGACGTGATAAATTAACGGAGCGGCTACCAACGCGGGTAAAAAGGAACCAACACGGATGTGGGTCAACTGTAACAGGTTGATTCCCGTCCCCAAAATCATTAATCCCCCCACCCCTGTAATCAACAGAATGCGGGGATCAGTGGCGGGATCAGAAATCGCTTGCGCCAAGACTCCCGCCACCAGAGAGATTCCGCCCTGATAGACGAGAATCACAACAATAGAAAAACCCACCCCAATTCCAAAACTACTCGAAAGTGCGATCGCGGCGATTCCATCCATCACGGCTTTTAGCGTAAGCAACGTATCGTCACCCGTTAAGCCATTATTCAGACTCCCCAGCAACGTCATTGGACCCACACAAAACAATAAGCTAGCCGCCACAAACCCTTCCGTGAAAGCACCACTTCCCCGAAACCGAGTTTTTAGCCAATTTCCCACCGAGTGCAGTCTAGCTTCAATTTGCCACCATTCTCCCAGTAATCCCCCCAACACAATGCTAATCAGCGCCAATACCACACCATCAATGCGCCCTGCTTGCACCTGAGTCATACTCGCCGCCATGGTAACACCCAGAAATAGGGTGAGAAGTCCTACCCCTTGGGTGATAATTTGTTGCATGGGTTTAGGTAAACGGTGTTTAAGTAACAACCCTACAGTTGTGCCAATAGCTACCGTTATCACATTAATCCAAGTGCCGCTTGTTTTGGCAAAGAAATCAGTCAGCAAAACATTAACTGTCAACGTTAATAGTGGCGTAGCATACTTAATTTAATACATTAACCATTAGCAAGTAGGTTGGGTTGAGGGACGAAACCCAACACCAACGGGTTAGCTGAAACATTTTGTGTTTTCACACTCCATGCTCCCCCATAATAACTTGAACGCTAACAACAAACGCACAAGTTCATCAATCTCAGGGCTAAGGTCCCTTACTACGAACCTAATCTAATATAGTATTTAATCCATCTTGGCTAAAGGAGTGTTCTATGGCTTCTCCCTTTCCCGGCATGAATCCTTATTTAGAAAATCCGGCATTTTGGTCAGAAGTACATAATCGCTTAATTGTAAACCTTGCCGACTCCTTAGCCCCGCAAATTCCGCCGCAATATCGGGTAGCAATTGAGCAGCGCACGTATTTGAGTGATGAGTCAGATTCGGTTTTGTTAGGAATTCCTGATGTCTATGTATTTTCTCGACAGAAGGATGCTAAATCAACGGCATCAACAGTAACCTTTGCCTCGACATCTGAAGCTGTAACGGTGACAATGCCTGTACCCGAACATATCAAGGAGAGTTATTTGGAAATTAGAGAAGTCGCTACCAGTTATGTCGTGACAGTAATTGAAATTCTATCACCTAAGAATAAACGAGCGGGTGAAGGGAGAAAAGCTTACGAACGGAAGCGAAAACAAGTATTAGCGACGACTACCAACTTTGTCGAAATTGATTTACTTCGAGGAGGAAAGCCGATGGTATTTTTAGGCGAAGTACCTCTTTCAGATTATCGAATTGTGGTGAGTCGAGGCGATTGCCGTCCTTTAGCCCAATTGTATGCTTTTAGCGTGCGAGACGTGATTCCCTCGTTTCAATTACCCTTGCAGTCAGAGGATGTAGAACCTCTGGTAGATTTACAAAGTTTATTAAATGGTATGTACGAACGTGCCAGATACAATTTAGAGATTGATTATAATCAAGAACCCGTTCCACCGTTGCCGGAAAAAGATGCGGTTTGGGCGGATACACTCTTGCGAGAAACAGGACAGCGAACTAATTAAAAATAGGACTTACACTTGCTTTTACATTAAATCACAATTTGTAGAAAACTCTTCATTAACATCCATGTATACTTAAGTTCAATGGCACTGAAATAAGCATTTTTGGCTCGCCAAAACTCTTGATATAGCGTAGGGTGGGCATTGCCCACCAACCTTAAGTCAGTGCCATTCTACTTAAGTTACAGCCCTCTTTCCCACCTTTTTTTATCCCCCTTCCGTCCCCCTATAGATCCCCCTTCCGTCCCCCTTATAGATCCCCCTTCCTTCCCCCTTATAGCTCCCCCTTACGTACCCCTTATCTATGCAATCTCCGTCCCCCTTAACTAGGGGTTGACCAGGGGATGCTTCGCGTTTTTTTCACGGGGGAGACCAGGGGATGCTTCGCTTTTTTTGGACGGGGGTTACCAGAGGATGGGTGAGCTTTTTTTGCAATGGGGAGACCTGAGTATGCGAGATCTTTTTTTGCAT
>NZ_JAVJZI010000054.1:0-13043 GCF_040223135.1 Coleofasciculus sp. G3-WIS-01 | reverse complement strand
TCGGCTTTTTGCATCCATTGAAGAGTTAGAATCTTTGTTGCATCAACTTTTAAATGAAGACAAGCTAGTTATTAATTGGGGGCGTAAACTGAAAAATAAGGGTAATGCTCTTATCACAGTTTAAATGCATAACAGCTTAGTATCAGAACGCAACGGAGGATACTCTTTCGGCTGCAACGCTGGGATTCGTCCAGCGCTATACTCAAGCAATCCACCCGACTATTTTCTTTTGCTCAACTCTGATACCCTGGTTTGCCCCAAAGCCTTACAGGTACTGGTCGATTTTATGGAGCAATATCCTGACGTGGGCATAGCTGGTAGCTGTTTGGAAAATCCTGCCGGGGAACCTTGGCTCAAAGCCTTCCGCTTTCCTACAGTGCTAAGTGAGCTGGAGGCTGGTTTGCGCCTTGGGGTGGTATCCAAGCTATTGTCAAACTGGGTAGTCTGCCGGAATATGCCCGAAGTCCCCTGTCAAACTGATTGGGTGTGCGGAGCAAGCATGATTGTGCGCCGTGAGGTATTTGAGTCAGTCGGATTGATGGATGAAGGATATTTTCTATGGTTATGTCCTCGGTTTCGGGATTAACCCCAACGGCGGTGGGTACGCTTGTCTCCCACTCACCCTTTGAGCCAGGAACCTGTTCAACGGCTGGTGAGGGAGTTGATACGTTAACAGCACTCAGAACCTCTAACTCTTCTAGGGTTGAGGAAAAACTGTTGCTGTGCTGTTGCTGCTGTTGAGAGGGAGAACAATCTTCTCTAGATTCCATTTCCCCACTGCCTTTATCATCAACACCGACAGCACTACCAACTGTCAAAAGCAGTGATTGACTATCCGTCGTACTTTCAGCCCATTTATCACCACCAGCTCCATTACCAACAGCTTCCGCTCCATCATCAACAGTTTCGGTTAAAACCAATTTCAGTCGGTTCCCTTTCCCCACCAGCTTGCCATAACCTAGCCGAGCCAGTTCAATTAAATCTTGGCGAATTTTCCCAGGACTAGTTTTACGCAACCAATTGAAGGACGCTTGAAGTTTGCGAGCCGTCAGTTCCCCAAATTGATAAAGTTTGCTCAATATGGCACTCAAGCGTGGGGTTAATTCCCCTTCGCTGGCAGCAGTACCTTCTGAGTGGATGAGGATAACTTGAGATAAATAAAACTCAACAAGCTGACAGGCAGCAACAACTCGCTCTAAAGGAATATATAAGCTCGGTTGCGTTTTTCCCGCCTCTAATTCCCACAGAATATGCAGGTTTAGAGCCAGTCGAGCCGCGTAACCTTCCATTTTCGCGATCGCGGCTCGCATTCCTGGTTTAGGATGGGCAATGCGACGTTTCTCCAGGCTAAAGTGATACTTGCGGAAGTAAGCTTGAGCATTCGCGGCGAAGCGATACTGTGCCGGGGCAATAGTACGCGCTTTGCAGTAAAGGTTTTCCAGGAATGCTAAGTGAAATTCAGTATCGTTTTCTGGTAATTCTAGGGCTTTGAGGGGAATAAGACACCACAAAAACCGCCCCCATTCTCCTTGATCATCATCAAAGTTACCCATAAGCTTTTGCAGCTTTACGTTTTGAACGGCGCCCAAAATGCTCATCGAGTCGTATTTCAGGAAAATTCGTTCACCATTTTTCAGATTTTTCTTAAGTCCGCGTCCGTTCCAACCGGAGAGTACCGACTCTTTATCTTCCCCTCGTCCATGCTTATACGCTCCGTAGGAGGCAAACAAGCCGCTGAGTTCATCCTTGAACCAGAGTAAAGCGGTATCGGGTTGTTGTGCTTTAACCGCGTCAACGGCTTCGATGGTCGTTTTATCCAAGTAAAATTCCTTTAGGGGTGAGGGGGGAGTGGGTTCAGCGTCTTTCCACTCTGCCTCAGACATAGAACCTTTTTTTCCTAGCCACTTCTCCTGTGTTTGTTTGTACTTGGCTGTTTCCGTTTTTGCGCGTTGGTCTTCCTGGTATTGGAGTTCCTTAAGGGCATCTAATAGGGCATTAAGTAACGGTGACTTACGCTGTCCTGATTCAGTCGCTAGTCCCGCATAGATAATGGGGGGTTCGACAAATTTCAGTCGTTGGCTGACAATAATCCGAGTCGCTGGGTGTAGGCAAGACGCAAAAATTGGCAGGAATGCGGTGAGAACTGCCGCTGTAGGCGCTTCCATCTCCTGAGCAATCTGAGTCATCGGCTTGGCGTAGGAGAGGGGTAGGTACTTGGAAAGCGTCAGGGTGCGAGACTTGAAACCCTCCAGTTCCTTGATCTGTTCCATCCGTTCACTGCGGCTGGTTTCTTTGTCTAGATCCGTTTCCAGTTGAGCAGCTAACTCCCGAATAGATGACAAGGGCCATTCATAGGCATTCGAGAGTTCACCCAATGCTTCCAGTAACTCTGAGGGGGGTAAGTCTAGCTTGAGAATTTCATGAATTTGGTGGCGTAGGGTGAATGGCGCCAGTGAGGGTTCACCGCTGTCCTCTTTTTGTTTGGTCAGAGAATCATTCGACGGATTTTGCTGGCGATTATCACTACCCTTGCGATTTCCTTGGCGAGTGCCATTGTCCCACTCGGCTTGAATGGCATCCTTGATATGAGCCGGACACTTAGCCAAGAAAGTGGCTTGATCGAGTCGAGCAATTTTTTTCCAGCAACTTTCATCGTTCCCCATGTACAGAGCAGCCGGATGGCATTGAGATGGGTCTATAGTCTTGAGTATTCGTTCAATCCGGTTATTATCAATACCTAAGTGTCCTCCCGCATAATGAGCTAACTCTTCCGTATTGCCGCTAATAGAAATACCATTTTGATGCGCCCAATTTTGCCAACCATACCATTCTTTGATGCATAATGTCAGTGCTTCTGAGCGATCGCCTGTGGGATTAGCACCGCTGAGAATGTCCCTACTGGTACGGTTTCCTAAGCTTTCTAAGGGAATGCTGCCGGGACTAACGGGGAAGGGTATGGGGTTTAAGGTTGGGGGTTGTGCTTTGGCACAGCGTTTGGTGGACGTGGGGTAGATACCAATACTGTCGAGACTCTCGACTAACATCGGTTGTCCCCGGTTGATGCATTGGTAAGGTTTGCCTGATGGACCAATGGTGGGCGCCAGCACTGTAAAACGCCCTTCACTGATGGCTTCGCCAACGTGTGAACCCCCAGGCGTAAGGGCAAAGTTGGTAAAGTTGGGTTTTTGTTTAACCTGGAGGGCGATGCGCCACCCCCCTGAGTGGGTGCGCTCAATCAATGTTTGCTGTAAAGAGTGACGCTCGATCAGCCCTGAAACCGCAGTGTCGCATTCCGATGGGCTGGAAAATTGTTTAACGTCAAAGTCGAGCCAGACTGTGTTGTTCCAGCCGCCTAATGTGCCAATCCCATTGGCGGGATTAGTAAACCATAACTCATAGTCCCGGTCGTGGGGGAGTCGTTTTTGATACTGTCGATGGTTGACAAGGTGAGGGGAGTCATCTTTGTCTAAATAGGAGGGATTTTTCCCTGTGAACAGGGGTATGGGTTCTAAATTGGTTGTCAGGGGACAGTGAGACCACACACCCTTTTCCGGCTTTTCTTTAATCACTCTGGGATACTTTCTGCCGTCTTGTGCCGGAGCAACGGGTAGGACTGGGTAGTTTTGAGCTTTAAGCCAGTTAATCGCTTCCAGGCGTTCTGAGCTGCTGGGGGCTGGGTTAGGTTCTGTTTGATGCATTCCGATTTTCCTACTATTCAATCGCCATTGCCAAACACCACTGCGTTTGCCCTAGGGGGCTGTGTCAGTCGTGTGGACGTTGTTTGTCACTTAAGTGACTTTAGCAGCCGCCAAAAACGGGGATTTGAACAACAGCCGGATCAGAATGATCAGAAGGATCAGATTAATCACTAAAAATCAAACCCTTTCTGTGACTGGGTTTGAGACGACAAAAAATTTTTTTTGGTCAAGGTGCGGGATATTTTTGGTCAAGGTGCGGGATATTTTTGGTCAAGGTGCGGGATATTTTTGATTAATCAGCTATAATTCAGTGGACGTAAGGCTTTGAGAGATTTAGGTATAGAAAGTGGAATTTTTTATTAATTTTTGATTAATCAGCTCCAACTCAGTGGACGTAAGGCTTTGAGGATAAAAAGCGGAATAGTGAATTCTAACGACCTGTGATTAATCACCGTTACTCACCCTATGGTTTAGTCCGTGCATCGACAAAAAAATCGCGGTAGCACCGCGATGAACCAAAAACCTGAACTTGCCGATATGCAGCCTCTTAAGTTAGCCCGAACACCTTTTTCAGTTTCACTTCAAAAGCCGGACTGATTGGTTGACCTCCCCTATCCACACCTTTTTCAATCAAAACAACCATGGATTGACTAATTCCTGCTGAGGCAGCTAACTTGCGGGTACTCCATCCTTTAGCTGTTCTGAACTCTCTAACCTGTTTTCCTGTAAGGGTTGAAGTCTTCTTTGCCGGAGCGGGTTTAGTTGTCGATTTCTTGAGTGCCTTTTTCCGGAGTGGCTGGCTTCGACGCTCAATTTGTTCCAGTTTCTCAGCAATTTCTGGGGGGAGGTGTACCAAAAGTCTGGCATTCAGAAGCTGTTCAAAACTATTGCGCGATCGCTTAGTAATATCCGACAGATGGGTTCCTTTACCAAAGAGGGCATCTTTAGCCCAGAAGGATGCTGCGGCTTCGGGATCATTGGGGATTTGTGAAAGTGGGTTTTCCTCCTGCAAGAAGGGCCACTACTGTGGGGGGTAAGTTTCCGGGTCAGGTATAAGCCCCCATCCTTTCTTTCTGAGAATCTTCAGTACGGTTTCCCAGCGCCTGACTAGCTTTTTGCGGTCTTTGGCAGTACCGTTGGCTTGTTCTACTAATGAAGTCCCAAAGGCAATTTTCATCAGCAATTCCACGGTCAGTGAGCTGTTGTGATTGACCCTAAGTTTGAACAACAGCCAGGTCATTAATCGTACTCCCCCCTCGTGGTGATGCCAGAGGCTCATCAGGTCATGCAAAAATCCCTGAGAGAGGAGTCCGTACTCATAGTAGCCCGATTTGTGCAAGCGTTTTTCTGAGTTGAGGAAGTATTGCGCCCAGTGTCCACAGCGGATGTTGAGGGTGAATCCCACGAGAGTCTCTTCCCCAATCGGTTGTCCTTGGTCATCGCGCAGACAATTTTGGAAGTGTAGTATTGGCTCAGCAATTTCCCACAGCCATGTGCGGCTGACACTAAATGATCCAACCGCGCCCTTCTCTGGCCAAGAAATATAGACCAGCAGATGGCACGGCTGTTTAGCTAACTCTAGCATCAGCGTTAACTTCTGCTGTTTGTTGAGCTTGTGGTTTTTATCCAGTCCCAGGTAGCGCTCTAGTTGGGTATTGCTTAAAACAAACGACTGTTCCCAAGGACGTTCCAACTGGGTGGCGTGGGCGGCATAAATCAGGTGTAGGCAGGCAGCACGGATGTCAAATTCCTCGATTAATGCTAGGGCGACTTCTCCTTCCAGCAGGGTGGGATTTGGAGTATGTAAGTCATTGGTTAGCCAAAAGGTTACATACCCTTTGCCTTTCTCGACAGGGCTTTTGTAGTACAGTGATCCTTGTTCCGAATCAGCCCAATTAAGATTCTGTCCTTGCGTCAGGATGTTGCTCCCCTCCCAGATGAGTCGGTTTGATGCCATCTGCTCAGTTCTACCACTGGCGAACAAGTCAGGACTGGTTGGCGGTCTAGTAAAGGTGCGGTAGCGCCCTTTGCGACTCTGTTGATTTTTAACCGGAGTCTTTGATAGTTCTAGCCCGCTAATTTCAAGCTGGGTTGCCCCTGGTAGATTTTGGCTTGTCCCTTGATTATGACTTCTGTTCCCTTGCATTATCCTCTATGTACTCCTGCTTGGGCTGATAAGATTGGTTACACAGGCGGCTAACAGTAGTTGGTGGTTTGCCCAGTCCACTACACTCATTCCGGCGTGGCGTGCGGCGTCCTCAAAGAGTGGTCGCAATTGCGGATCGAATGAAAGCGTCAGAATGTAGTTTTTGGGTTGAGGATTTTGATTTTCTTTGCCTTGGGTCGGATTCCAGCGATCCGACCACAATTTACACTCTGTTCCTCGCGAGTTCGCATCTTTGGTCAGTAAGCTCAGAGTTCCTAAGCGATTGCACCAGAAGCTGTGGTTTTCAATTGATTCCCGTTAAAGCAATCTATTAATATTCACACCAAAACAGTTTACTCCGTAGAAAACACTCAAAATAATAAAGGTGTCCTTGTTCGATCTAGCGATCAGGTGGATCATGAGACTCAGAGTTCAGTAGTCAGACAAAAGTTAACTTTTATCTGACTACTTATCATCACGTTTAAGTGTTACCCAACTCATTAACTTGCTAATCAGTACATTTGACCATTAAAACGTCAGTCTAGACCGACCTGTTTACCCTGGGCGTGTCGTTCCAAATGCTGAATTTGAGGAATAATCGATTGAAAGAACTCAACATCACAATCACGTAACCGACAGGCTTGAGTAGCTTGCCAGTTGCCAAGAGAGAGCTTGGCGACCATTACCGGAGTAGTATCCTTAACAGGTGTTAAAGTCAGAGTTTGTTGAGTGGGGTTCCACTCAGCGGTGTATTTGCTACCGTTGTGGTGGTGAGTGCCAGCTAAATCTAAGGTTTTGGCGACAACAGCGGCAACCAATTCCGTGCGCTGCTGTTGAATGGCTTGGGCGATTGAGGCGTTTGGCTGTGTCGGCTGAGTTTGAGTTGCCACCTCGGGAAAGGGGACAATCTTGCCATCGACATAATCTCCCAGCGGCTCCATATATAGCCCCCAGACACCCTCTTTTCCCTTAAAACTATCTAACTCTTTTACGCTGTGCTTCTCAAAGGATGCCCATTGCTCCCGGTACTGGGGGTCAGCTATCATCTGTTGAGTAATGGGGTACTGCTTGCCGACTCTCAAACAGCAAGGTATCGGTACTCTGGTTATTGGTAAGAATGAGGGTTGGAAACAACAGGTGAATATGGGCAAACGCAATAACCAAAAGTTTGTCAATATCCCTCACGCTATTCTAATCGACCAGCTTACCTACAAGTGTGAACTGGCAGGTATCAAAGTAGTCATAATAGAGGAAAGTTACACGTCAAAAACGTCAGCTATTGACTTAGAGCCTCCTTGCAAGCAATCAAAATATACTGGCAAACGTGTCAAGAGAGGATTATTTAAGTCAAGTAATGGACGTGTGATTAATGCGGACATCAATGGAAGTATCCAAATTATCCGCAAGTATCTTCCAGAGGCGTTTACCGCCGAGGGAGTAGTGAGCTGCGCCGTGCAGCCAATACGGGTCAATCCAGTTTGAAAGACTGAACCTATGAGTTTCTATAAGTTTAGTCTACACGGTGGACTTCCAAGATAGAGGTAGCAGAGGTAGGTTGATTTGAATCAACGAGGGCAAGGGAAGCGTCGGCTTCAGAAACAGATAGCTACAGGAGTTGCTCCGAGCAGCTCCGCTTCAGTAGCGGCAATGTCTCTAGTGGAACCTCCTGGGGATTTGGGGGAGGAATCGGTTACGCGGTGGGTTTCCATCGACGCAATCAGTTTACCACCCCAACAGCCCCGGCGATACTTTGACTCCAAGAAGCTGGAAATGCTGTCGCTCTCGATTAAAGAACACGGAATTTTAGAACCTTTATTGGTGCGACCCCAGCCAGAGGAGTCAGAGCAATACGAACTGATAGCCGGGGAGAGACGCTGGCACGCCGCCAAAAAAGCGGGATTAGAGCAAGTTCCTGTCGTGATTAAAGACCTGAGTAACGAAGATTCCCTGGTTTTGGCACTGATTGAAAATTTGCAGCGGGAAGACCTCAATCCCTTTGAAGAAACCGAAGGCGTTTTGCAGTTATTGGCATTGAAGCTGTCTCGCAGTCAGTCGGAGGTGATTTCCTTGCTGCAAAGGATGCATAAGACCAAAATGGTTCAGGTTAAGCAAAAGCAACAGCCGGGAAATTCCCCGGCTCAATCTGAAGCCGCCGAGTCTGACTCGATTTGGGCGAATATCTTATTTGAGGAAATCGAGAAAACGTTTCAAGTTCTCGGTACAGTTGGGTGGCAGTCGTTTGTCACAGCGAGATTACCGTTATTAAATCTTCCCGAAGAGATAAGACAAGCGATTCAGTCGGGGAAAATTGAGTATAGTAAGGCAAGGTTGATCGGTTCGATCAAAGACCCCAAGGTGCGCGTTGCCCTGCTAGAAGAGGCAATTGAGTTAGGACTATCTCAAGCCCAGATTAGAAAACGCAAGCGTTCCTTAGAACAGGAAGACAACCCACTCCCCCATACTCAGGCATTGAAGTCTCGCGTTAAGGGGATTTATCGCTCTTTATCTTCTCCAGATTCAGCCGCCGTTTGGCAGCGTTTAGACCAAGACCCTTCATTGCTCCAACGCCTAGATCAGTTAGTGACTGACTTAGACGCATTACTGCTATATAAAACTAATACAATTCCCGACAAACGCGGACATTGATAGTTTACTTACTGCTTCAACCAGGGCTGTCGGCAGTGAACTACTTGACGCCAAGATTAGAGCGTTGGGATGAATCGCCGGATTAGTTAAAATCGATTTTAACCATTGGGTTAACTCAACTTTAACCCAGTGGTGGAACCGAGGTTCGCTCCTTTCTCGATAGCTTAGGAGAGTTCACGAGAAAAAGAGCAAGCCGATGATAGGTAAGGATTCTAAGGTTTCCGTACTCCCCGCTCATTTAGGTCAAGCCAGTCGCTTCAATACGAGCGATCGCTACTTCAAAAGTTCTGTGAGAGGATGCGGTGGGTTGAAAGCAACGACAGACCGCCTCAGTGTCCCCCTGCTGTTTATTGGGGGGTCGGCGTTGCTACTGTTGGAAATGTCTCTGCACCGACTGCTACTCACTTCTTTCGTCTATGGAGTCGCCCTATTGTGTAGCGCTCCCCAATTTTTTGGCGGTGCGTTGACAAACATTGAACGGTGGCAGCGGCAATACAAGCTAAATTTATCAGCACTAACATTCCTGTTTCTATCAACAGTATTTGCCTTTGACCTGATGGCGACTCCAGCAAACGCTCAGTTCTTCAATGGCGCTCAGGAATTTATGACCCAAGCCTTTGGTAATGCTGGAGGTACCGACATCACACCCGTAATTGAAATTATTTTCAACGTCCTGCGGGGTTTGATGTTAATTTATTTAGGCGTTTCACTCATCCGGGTGGTACAAGCCGCTCGGAACGATGAAGACTGGCAGACCTTAGCCAGGACACCCATGATCATTATGGTAGCCGTAGTGGTCGCTGATATTCTAACGGGTTTCATCGTCGGGGTTTAAACAACAGATATGTCTGGCAAACGGGACTTTCGTACCGTTAATCAAATTCTGGGAACCCAGCCCCGCTTAGGTCCCTTTCCCGCTGACCAAGTAGTGCCTTGGAGTCTAATTGGGCTTTTGGGCTACATCCTCAAACAACTCTTAGGTTGGAACTTACTATGGACGGGATTGTTTGTGGCTTGGGGTTGGGCAACCTGGTGGACACTGACAGGTGCAAAAGGGTGGATGTTTTTATCCAAGTTTATTGGCGTGCCGCGAATTGTCCGAGGGTATAAGCGGTTTCAGCCACTCCTTTCCCATCCATCCAGTCGGTACAGGAGGAAATAATGTCGAAAACAACAGCATCAACCCTACCCAAAAAACAACGGGCGGTAGCTCCACAATCCCAAACCAAAGTCGGGAAGAAGGCATTAAACTATGTCCCGCCTAAAGCCAAAAAACAAGTTACCCCCTTTGAAGACTTTGTTCATTTCGCCGGGATGGTTCGATTTAAGTTGCGCGGTTTGGATATTGGAGCCTACTGCCTCAAAAAAAAGGATACCATTCAGTTAAAATTTGGCTTTGATTGTACAGGAGTTCATCCTTCATTGCCCTGCATCCAAGTGCCGACTATTTTCGAGGCTATCGAGTCGGGATTGAAGGATTTACCTGACAACGAGACATTAACCATTCACGCCACTTCATTCACGACAGATTGGCAGCGACAAGCACAGCTCAAAGCCGTTCAAGACCATTGCGATTCCGCCCAACTCCAACTGTTGGTCGGTAGCGATCGCTTAAGAGTCAGAGAACTCACCGAGGCAGGGATTCGTAAACCCAAAACACTACGACTCTACTGCACCTACACCGTAGATGGCGATGCCGAAGGCACTTCCCAAGACGCTCTGGGCAAAATTTTACTGCTTTTAGCTCAAGGCGGGAAGGCATTCACCGGACAAATCCACGAACACAAGCGCCAACAGTTAGAGACCATCTTTCTCAATAGTTTTACCGATGGCTTCCAACTTTGGGAACAACTCTTGGCAACCAAGATGGGTCTTTCCATTCAACCCATGACCGCCCAGCAACTTTGGTCTGATCTGTGGACGCAATTTAATTTTTCAGACCCGCCGCCCATTCCCCATATTCTCACCTTGGACGACCGTAGTTTAACCGAAAAAAGCCAGAGCGATTTCCACATCTGCCATCATTTACTAGAGCGAGAATCCTCTGTACCCTTCTTTGACCGGGCTTGGGTGAGGCTCAAAAATCGCTATATCGGTGTCCTCTCCTTCACCGATAAACCCGCCGGGTGGCGAGATGAATATGCCCAGCTCAGGTATCTGTGGCAGGTACTGAGCCGAGAGCGGGTGTACGATACTCAAATCATTGCCCAATTCTCCCGAGCCAACGAAGCCCTCGCCAAGACAGCCGTGCAGCGCATCACCAAGCAATCCATTGTGGGTAGCGAACTCGCCATTAGCAACGCTTCTGTGGATGTGGGCGCTCAACTCAAAGCCGAAAAAGCGATCGCGGCTCAAGCTGAAATGATTGAAGGCGCCGTACCAATTAACACCGCCGTAGTTTTCCTCGTTCACCGTCGAGATACTCGGTCACTGGCAGAAGCTTGTCGGTATTTGAGTAGCTGCTTCCGTCGCCCCGCCGTGGTCGTGCGAGAGAAAGAATATGCCTGGAAACTATGGCTACAATGCCTACCTATTGTCTTAGAAAAGCTGCAGGCTAAACCATTCGACCGTCGCCTAACTTACTTTAGTTCAGAAGCCCCCGGATTGATGCCCCTGGTAACCACAGCGGCGGTGGATGAGTCAGGGTTTGAACTGATTGCAGATGAGGGGGGGACTCCCCTTCATCTAGATTTATACCAAAAGCACAAGAACCTGGGCGTTTTTGCCACGACCCGTGCGGGCAAATCCGTGTTAGTGTCGGGCATTCTCACCCAAGCCCTGGCACAGGGTATGCCCGTCGTCGCTCTGGATTACCCCAAGCCAGATGGCACCAGTACATTCACTGACTACACCCAATTCTTCGGCTCAGAAGGCGGAGCTTATTTCGATATTGGCTCACAGAGTTCCAACCTCTTTGAAATTCCCGATATTTAGTCAGGGTAAGAGCATCTCAATTAAGCTTGACAAAAGGAGTTGAGAACAGTAATCATATAGTCATTATTCATCGCCGCATGGAAAGCTTTTTTGCCTGAGACTACGCTTAAAGGATGTCTCCTGATTGAGTGCGTTAAGTGCCAAGCGCCTTAAAAGAGCCAAGTTACGAGGGCTATGAAAAGAACGAATGCGACATGCATCTTCACAAAAAATGACATCTAATGTCCAATGGACTTGGTTTTCAATAGTCCAATGTTGGCGAATAGCGCGACCAAGACCTTGAGCATCGGGAGGTAAAGAAGTTAGATAGAATTGAACTTCGGATGTAGTTTTATTCCACAAATGGCGAATCCGTTCGACGATAACAATAGTTTGGAGTCCTGACCAACGTTCAAGTTGATATAGTTTGCCGAAAGCTTTCAAGGGAACTGCCCAGACCGAACGTTTTTCAGTGCGGTGATGTCCCTTTTCGATGCGTTGGTCAGAGTCATATTTAATCCCTTGAAAGGAATTAGCTCGGTTGGTCTTAAACCATTGTTGAACCTGAGAGAAAAGAGTGGGATGATTACCTTTGAGAGAGACAATATAATCAGCTTTTTTGTCTCGAATGAGCTGAATAATATCATATTGAGTACATAGGCGTCAAGGGTAACAATTGCGCCCGTAATATCTAATAATTCCAAAAGAGCAGGAATCGCTGTAATTTCGTGTTTAGTGAGATTCAACTTTAAGTTGACCTAAAAGTAAGCGTTGTTCACTAGCCCAAGCGGTGACTAAATGCAGGGCTTTTACTCCTTGATTACGATCGTAAGAACCTCGAATACATTTACCATCAATAGGAACAATCTCTCCGGCAAGAGAACTGAGCATACTTTGCAGCCACTTGGTTAAACATTGTTCGAGAGATTTAGGATTGATTCGTTCAAAAATTCGTCGAAAGGTATCATCACGCTTGAATGCCATTGGGTAAATCTAAAAATTCTTGTAACCAGCGTTGTTTAGCGATGCCATAATTTTCCATATCTTCCCAACCCTTTGCCCCAGCTTTTGACAGCTAAGATGGCAATGACTAAAACATCTTTGAAGAGATGCTTTTGAGTTCTGGGAACCCGAGGGTCTTGGATGTCTTCGATATAACTTAATAAATTATCTTGGATAGCATTTATCGAGTTAAACTGAGGGGTTTTAACTGTTTGAGAATAAGATATTGCTGAGGTTTTTAATTGAGACCCAAAACCCTTTGCCATGGGCGAATTCTCCCTTTCTTGACTCAAATTAAAATAGATTATACTTTGACTTACCTCCATCAAAGGCGTACTCGCCAACCTTCATCTTCCTCCATAATGACCACCTGATAACCGTTTTGGCTCACCCCGCCAGGGGCGCGATCGCAAACCCCCCTTCGTCTTCCTCCATAATGACCGCCTGATCACAGTTGTGGCTTACCCCGTTAGGGGCGCGATCGCTTTCCCCCCTTCGTCTTCCTCCATAATGACCGCCTGATCACAGTTGTGGCTTACCCCATTAGGGGCGCGATCGCTTTCCCCCTTCGTCTTCCTCCATAATGAGTATTACTTTTGTCAAGTACAATTTATACCAAATTAGATGAGCTTACCCTG
>NZ_JAVJZI010000051.1:0-15812 GCF_040223135.1 Coleofasciculus sp. G3-WIS-01 | reverse complement strand
AACTGGTAATTAATTTGATTAATCTAATCAATCCTTTCTTTTTGTAGTTCATGCCACTACCGAGATCTTGAATAATCTCAAATTCCCATCCCTGTTTGGCACAGTAACTTTCTAAGACTAAAACTTGTCTATTTAGATCGTATTTTTGGTCATGGCTAGATACTCTGGCATAACCAACGGTTAATTCGTTACCCGATTTATTGCCAATTAAGTCAGCAATATCGTATCGACGATGACCACCAGCCGTCCGACTTGATCGAATTTTGCCATTGAGTTCCCATCGGTGCAAAGTGCCAGACCGTCACACCTAGTAGAGTAGCTGCTTCTTGGGGAGTTAAACTAGACATTCCCTGATTATATCATAGAAAATGTCCAGTTATGTTACTAATTGTCTAGATATTTACGGACTGTTAGTTAACCCCCATGCTTGCCCATATACTATGCAGATTTTGTGCTTTCCGTCAAGTTACTTCCTGAACCGACGCTCTAACTGCTATAGAGGATAATCGTTTCCTCCGGTTCCACCACAACCACTCGGTCAGCCGTAACATTACCCGCGACACCACCAGCAACAGCACCACCGAGTATTTCTCCAATGTCCGCATTTCCGAAAACTTCACCCAATATCGCCCCACCAGCAGCACCGATACCCGCATCTTCTGCGATTGCTCCGGCGGAGGTGTCTCGTGGGTCTTTTTGGTCTTCTAGCACCTCTGAGGTAGCATCAAGGTTGTAGGTGCGACCGTTCATTCTCACTCCTGTCGCCACATAGCGTAATCCCCCACTCGCTGGTTCATAGCGACCCAAAATTGTTGCACCGGCTGGAATGTACATACCATCGACCGTTGTACCACGGGAAACTTCCAGATTGTACGAATAAACCCTATCATTATTCAAATGAAGCGTCTGGTTTTGAGCGCTAGTTGCCGCAATAGCAGTAGTCTGGGCGACTAACATCTGGTTTTGAGCCTGTGCCACCCCAGGTAAAAGCAAGGGTATACCCAACACCAATGCAGAACTGGCAGCTAGCACAGATATCCCTCGTGTTAGAGAGTTTCTCGGAGTTTGTGAATTTTGATAAGACATAACGTTTAAACAACTCATCTAATTCCAGGTTCGCTCGGTTCAGGGGTCTTCTGCATCCCTTGATAGTTAGAAAATTCAGAAAATTATTATCTTATTAACTGGACTTTAGACTAATTCAACCTCGCCGGAAACTTGCCGAGTGAGAATAGTCAAATTGACTTGCCTAACTGAAACTACCACGTTTTCCGAGAAAAAACCCTCAACGCGAAGGAGAAATAAGCGCTGAGGGGAGTCATCAGGGTGCATCTACCTTTTCCTCATTCTCTATCTGCCTAAGAGCATCCGGAAAAAATTGAATTCAATGTGCCAATTGCCACTCATCCCAGAAAACCTAATTACCTCCTGCTAGCCACGAGAAGGTTTAACCAAGAACGGCAATCAGACCGGAATTTAGGGGAATCAATTAAATTTAGGTTATATTAAATGAGGCAAAATCGGCTCATGAAAATTTTCAATTTTTATGAAAATTGCATCACTCGTGTCTCCCGCGATCGCAGCTAGTGTGATCCTGTTTCTCAACCCCGCATTGGCAGCTGTACTCAACGCTTCTGCTCGCTTGGCGGGATTCTCCCCTGATAATCGTCATTATATTTACTTAGAAACTTATCGGGATTCAGTGACAGAGGTTCCCACGGCTCATATCCAAATTATCAATATCCCGAATAACTCTTGTGTTAGAAATGGTTGTCTGCGAACAGACTATGATCGTGATGCCTATCGTCTCAGCAATCAAGCGGCTGAAAATGACTTACTGCAAGATACATTAGCCATCCGACAAGATTTGGGACTGAATCGGCTGAAAGTAGGCATTAAACTCCCTGTCATTGATAGCACCCGTCAGTCGGATGATATCGAAACCGTTACATTTCGCCTCAAAAACCAGCCGTTACAAATTCGTCTAGAGCAAAGGCGTATCCCCTCCCTGTTATCTGGAGGCACTTCTCCAGTCGCACGGGCATCCATGCGCTTAATCATAAATTATCAGAATCAGCGCTTGACTCTGGGTAGTCTGAACAACTACCGGGATGCCGTGAAAGGTTATGGGATTCGAGAGGTGCGGCTATCTCCCAACCGAAATAACATCGTGGTGCTGCTGGATATGCTCCAACCCACTCATGAGGATATCGTCAAAACCACATTAGTGCAAAGCTTTTCCCTGGAGCCGTTTGGGGATTAGCGTTATAGGTTATACTCTCGATTTAGACGAGAGCAGATACTCTCATAAATTTAAACTTACATTTCGATAGGTTATGGATTGAAAAGAAACGTAAAATAAAATTTCAATTGCTTGTACTTTGCACAGAGAGTAGTAAAGTGGAAATTGAAGCTAATCAGAAAGCTTCACTGACAGATATTAACGTCATCTTGCAAAACCGAGAAAGGAGGGAAGACTAAGAACCTGTTAAATCTAATATCTGTCTTGCCAAAGACACAACTTCTAACAGCAACACTCAACGCGAAGACTGATACATCCTCTAACTAGAAATGTAGGGAGCAATGCATCTGAATTATAGAATTTAGAGCAACTCTATCTAGGATTGATTACGGAGAGGAAGTCACTCAGAGAGCAGTTTGAGTGTTGTTGTCATATTTGCATAGATGTCCTGTCCGCCTCGCCCATCTCGTTCCCAGGCTCAGCCGTACCTCGTTCCCAGGCTCAGCCGTACCTCGTTCCCAGGCTCAGCCGTACCTCGTTCCCAGGCTCAGCCGTACCTCGTTCCCAGGCTCAGCCTGGGAATGCCACTTAGGAGGCTCTGCCTCCCCCTCACCGGACAATCCAGAGGCTCCACCTCCTCAAATCAAATCCACGGATAGCAATCCCGGTTGACCGATATAATTGCGGTAACTCGAATAGCGCCAATGAGCTGGATCATCAATATAGCCACGCTTCACAGGATTATGATGAATATACTCTAGCTTTTGCTTTAACATCTGTTCATTTACAATCATTTGCGGATGAAATCCTTCCTGCCAAACCTGATAATTTTGATCATGTTTATGGGCAAGTTTAGCACCTTTAAGTTGAGTCAGAATAAAATGACTCTGGTGTTCAATCAACCAATCTATAATTGTTCGAGCTGTGAAGGATTTGAACGTCCTGATTTCTTTAGATAAGTTATCAGCAGAGGCGAGCAAATGAAGGTGATTTTCCATGAGAACGTAACCGTGTAAAGCAATTCGCTGCTGACTTTGTAGAAAGCGGAGAGAGTCGAGAACAATTTGCGCTAATTCTGGCTTGCTGAAAAGGGGAATCCAATTAACACTCGTGCAGGTGAGGAAGTGAGGTTCTTTGGCTATGACGCGGTAGCGCGAACGTCCCATCGTGACGGTGAGTTATAGCAGGTATAGGCTCGATTTTACCATTAGAAAAGCGCGATCGCAACTTGAGCAAGAGGGAGGCAAGAGGGAGGCAGAGCCTCCGGGGTGGCATTCCCAGGCTCAGCCTGGGAACGAGGAGGGAGGGGGGCAAGAGGGAGGCAAGAGGGAGGCAGAGCCTCCGGGGTGGCATTCCCAGGCTGAGCCTGGGAACGAGGAGGCGAGAAGGCGAGGGGAGGAGGGGAGAGAGTACAATAAATAAGCATTGCGATCGCACCCCTAAGTCCCTCATGCCTCAACCTCAACCCCAATGGCAGGTTCAACCATCTCCTGATGTTCCTCAATGGTTTCTTGACGCGATTAAATCCTACACCCCAGCCTCAGAAGGATACTACGCCGCACAATTATTATGGCAACGTGGAATTCGCGAGTTAAACCAATTAGCCGCATTTATTAATCCTGATCTATATCAACCCGCTAGTCCCTTTGAATTTGGTCAGGAAATGAAGCGAGCGGTGCAGCGATTGCAGCAAGGGCGGGATCAGGGAGAAAAGGTGGCGATTTGGGGTGACTTTGACGCCGATGGGATTACGGCAACCAGTGTTTTATGGGAAGGATTGGGACAGTTTTTGCCTCAGAATCAACAACTCACCTATTACATTCCTAATCGTCTCACGGAATCTCATGGGTTAAATTGTTCGGGAATTGACCAATTGGCACGATTGAGAACTAAACTGATCGTAACCTGCGATACGGGAAGCACGAATCTCAGCGAAATTGATTATGCTCAGCAATTGGGGATAGACATAATTATTACCGATCACCATACATTACCAGATGATCGCCCTAACGTCGTTTCTATTATTAACCCCCGCTATTTTGCCGAAACCCATCCCCTGTTTCATCTATCTGGTGTGGCGGTGGCGTATAAGTTAGTCGAGGCACTTTATCAAACATTACCCAATATTCCCCAACAACCTCTAGAGGACTTATTGGATTTAGTGGCGATTGGTTTAATTGCCGATTTAGTCCAGCTTAGTGGTGATTGTCGCTATTTAGCCCAACGGGGAATTCAAACGCTACAGCAACAATTGAAAACCCGCACCCGTCCCGGTGTAGCTAAGCTTTTAGAACTCTGTCAGCGCAGTGGTGATCGCCCCACAGATATTTCTTTTGGCTTAGGTCCAAGAATTAATGCGGTGAGTCGGATTCAAGGTGATGCTTCGTTTTGTGTGGAGTTATTAACCCGTCGCGATGAAGCCTATACTCAAACCTTAGCCCTAGAAACAGAATTAGCCAATAGTCGCCGCAAATCCTTACAGAAAGATATTACGGAACAGGTTAAACAGAAATTGGCACAACTTGACCTTTCGACAACTTATGTTATTGTCCTAGACGATCCCCAATGGTCAGCGGGAGTTTTAGGCTTAGTCGCGGGTCAAATTGCTCAAGAATATGGACGCCCAACTATTTTATTAAGTACAGGTGAGGATTGGGGAGACGAGAGTGCACAGGAGCAATGTAGAGACGTACCACGCCACGTCTGGGAGCAGAGGAGCCAAGAAGACAAGGGAGAATTTTTTCCATCAACAATCGCCAGAGGTTCTGCCCGTTCGGTTAATGGGATTGATCTGTATGAATTAGTCCAATCCCAAGAACACCTATTACACCGATTCGGCGGACATCCCTTTGCTGCTGGGTTAAGTTTGCCTGTGGAAAATATTCCCTTATTTACCGAAGCGATCAATCAAAAGTTACGCCAACAATTAGCCGCACAAGACGCCTTATTAGCCCCTGTCGTTACCGCTGATATTGTTGTAACAGTTGCTGCTTTGGGAAAAGCTTTATTCCAAGAACTTAAACTCTTGGAACCTTGTGGAATGGGTAATCCGGTTCCTAAGCTGCTGATTGAAAACTGTTGGTTTGAATCGGTTTGGAATCGTAATACTCAGGATTTGAAAGGCAAAAAGGTACAATATATTAAAACCGAATTGGAAATCTGGGATGATTCTACAAGTATGGGCTTTCCGGGTATCTGGTGGGGACATTATCAAGATGAAGTTCCCAAAGGTCGATGTAATGCGATTGTGGAACTGGACTATAATAACTTTAAAAAACGTTTTGAAGTGCGCTTAGTGGCGGTTCAATCGGGGGATAGGATTTCCTCGTTTAATCTTTCCAGTCAACTGGATTGGATTTTAGATTGGCGCGATGGAATGCAGGAGGATAGAGGTGTAGGGGTGGGGTTTACCGATAACGTTCTGTCAATGTCCGCTCATTTGACTAAACCAGCCCCGGTTGGGGAACAGGAGGAAACGCTCACCCCTGAATCAACTGATCCGTTAACCGTTCGCGAATGTCCCACCAGTTGGGATGAATTGCAACTCTGGTTTAGACGGGCGATGCAAAGTGAACGAAAATTAGCGATCGCGTATCCGCCACCGCCTCAACTCCCACCCCGCCAGGTTTGGGAGACATTAGTCGGACTGGCTAAATTCCTCAGTCGCACCGGGAAATCCGCTACCCTAGGGCAATTGCAAGAAAAGTTAGAATTAAGCGATCGCACCTTACATTTGGGACTAGCCGCCCTTTCGGGTTTGGGGTTTCAGGTGAAACACCAAGGCGGATCAATCCAAATCAGTGGCTCGATTGGGGAATTGGGTGGAGACGCGATCGATCCGATGACAAAGGAAAAGATTCAAGTCTTTTTATCCGGTGTAGAAGAAGAACAGTTTTTGCGTCACTATTTTTATCAGGTTCCCTTGTCCACAATTCATGGAATGTTGGCACAGAGTTCTTGATTTATAAATTAAATATCAGAGGAAACACCGCTAGGTAGGCGTGAGAGAAAGTAGATGTATCTTTAGGTTATACTAAATTAAGCATTTGTCGTAAATGTTTCAACGCTTATGGCGAAGACAGCGCAACGATCAATTTTTCCTGCCCACAGAACCGTCAAATTTGACGAAAACGCAGCATCTGCAAAAGTTCATCGGTATCCATTTCTAACGCTTCAGCGATATCCTCTAATTCCGCATCTGTTGGTCTTGCGCCATCTTTGATTTCCTGGAGTCGTTCATCTGAGATGGGTGGATTATCTTTATACTCTTCAGTCCATTCCACTCCTGCTACTAAGTCGCTCAGTAGTGGCTTTCCCAAGGCATCGACATAGCGTTGAATCCGCTGATTTATCGCCTTTTGCAGAGTCCGCAGTTCATCAATCCTTAAATTGTCCAAGCCATCAAGGATTTTTTGCAGCGTTAGTGGTTGTTTATCTGAATCAGTCATGGGATTTGTAATTACCCCTTCAGAAATAAGGGGTGCAGGGGTGCAGGTTTGTCGGGGCGGATTTGACAGATAATGTGATTTAAAAAACTGATAACTTGACTAAATCCGCCCTCTTTAAGGTGCAGGGAAGCCAAGGAGAATTGAGCCGCTCAGTCAGTAGTGTGAACATCTGACTCCCATTTAGAAGTACGTCAGCTAAATGTTTGCACTTCGCTTTCCACACGACTTTTGCTGATATGGAGATGCTCCCTAATGGCTTTACCCTTATGCCAAAATCTTACCATTTTTTATTTGAATCGTTGACAAAGGACAAATGACAAATCACGAATAACACTTAAAGCGATTTCAAATACTCAATCAACGCCTGCTTATCCTCAGCCACCAACTCTGTACCATAACTATGACCTTGATTGCTATTTCCCCTCACCATCGTATCATATCTAAACCCCTCTTTCTTCGCCTCTACTCCTTCAGCAATAAACCCTACTTTTTCCGAATCATACACATCATATCCTCGATAAAACACTTTCGTCCGCTTCTGTGGGATCTCCAATAAATCTGTTAAATACGGGACTGAACCATTATGCAAATAGGGCGCTCTTAACCACAAACCATCTAACGCCACCGCGACATATCCATTAGCTTTGCGAAGCTGATCAAAATCCCAATCATACCCTTCCGCAAACTCGTTATACGCATCAGCCGCTTCTTGCGCCCACATATCTAAACGATAGCGGTCAGTACCAATCTCATCAATAGGAATAACAGTTCCAATTCCTTCGCCGCCGAACCCATGACAAGAGGCGCAGTTACTTTCAAAAATTTGACTCCCTTGTGCAGCTAAAGCTTGGTCAATGTTATATGGATATTTTGGCGCGGGTAATTGACGAATATAATCCTCCACCCGCTTTAATCCCTCAATATTAATTGACTTCTTCGTCGCACCATCACCAATCGCTCCAGTATTCACGGTTTCTGTGAGTGATGTTTCTAACCCATCCCAATGTAAGGCAAATCCTTCATGTTGATTTTGATTCCAAATCGACATCATATCGGAATTGCCAATTGTATTATCTAGGGGTATTCCTAAAACTCGAAACTTCACCGGATTAAACTGAGCAATGCGTCCCGGTCCTTGATCCGGTCTTTCTTCCATCCAGGCCAAGGATTCTTTAACGTCTAATAACTCTTTTCGGGTGCGGGGAATAATAATAAACCGATAGAGTAGCTTCTCAAACCAAGACAGGTCGTAATTATATTTAATTTCATCTAAAATATAGTCCGCATTAAATCGGGGATCAGTGGCACAATCACTGAGAAAGCGAATATAACCTTGCAAATTAAATTTATTCGATGGTCCCCCTAGAACAATGGTTGGTTTATCTTTTGGGGTTTGGCGATAGGTTGCACTATGACACAGCGCACAGGTTATTCCTTGGCGGGGAAAGCCGATAATTTTTTTAGAAAAGCCAACAGGTAATTCTTGTCCTTCTTCCCAGGTAATTCCTAGGGAGGTATAGCCACCAGGTTTTGGGAGTTTATCCGGGAAAATCCGAGGTAATACTAGCCAAATCCAATAGGGAACTCCTTCGGCATTTTCGGTACCTATCGAACCGTATTTAAAATGATCTTCGACTGATTCGTAATAGGTGTCTACTTGGCGAAAAAAGTTATACCATGCCAGATATCCCACACTACCAATTAGCAGAATTATAATAATTACAATCGCTGTAATTGTTCGTCCAATTTTTGAGGTTTTACTTTCCACAAAATTCTCCTTATTGTTGTTTAGTTTAGTCCTATTGCTTTTAATGAAAAAAGCAATAGATAGACGTGATAGTCTAGGGCAACCCACTCCAATTGAGTGGGCTCCCAGGTTAATTGATGCAAGTGGGTCACTGCTACCCGTCCAATTTTTCCGAAAATGACCGATTTAGGAAAATTTCTGGGCTGTTTCTGGCATTTCAGGCTGTTGATTCCGCATGGCTAAGAATAACAAAATCCCTTGCACAATTATGAAAAATACATCCACTAAAGCAATCGTGAGAAATCCTAACTCTTGCCCAAAGAACAAAACAGCACTTAGGAAAAAAGTAGCGCCCGCGCCCCGTGTAACGAATACTGACATCCAAGCCGTTGCTTTGTAGCGATAAGGATCAATTGCTCCCGGAATATACAAAATACTAAGTTCCAGTAGCAATAGTCCAGCCGCCCGTACCCAGATAATTGGCACGGGTATTTGCATCTTTAATAGCGAAAGTAGAACTTCTGGAAAAAAGCAGAGGGGAATTATAAAAAACATATTCACCACAATGCCTAGCCAGACAACACGACAAAACCATTTTGCATAAGAATTCATGATTTTTTCTCTTGATTCTAAATGATGGGGGACATAGGGTAGATGGGGAGACAGGGGAGATAAGGAGGTTAATTCACAACTAGGTCGAGGCTGGTTCAGCCGCATCTGGGTAAAAAAATGATAGTAGTGAATCTGGTCTATATACAAAACTCTCGCACTTCTCCCATCTCCAAAAATTAAAGCGTTTTCAAATACTCAACCAATGCAGTTTTATCCTCCGCAGAAAGTTCGATGCCATACAAATGACCCTTGTTACTATTGCCAGGTACGGTAGTGTCAAACTTAAAATACTGCTTCCCCTTCTCCTGGGCAACCGTTGAGACAAAACCGACATCCTCTTGATCAAATACATCATACCCGCGATAGAATACCTGAGGACGGTTTTCTGAATCCTCTAACAAGTCTCGTAGCGTCGGTACAGACCCATTGTGCAAATAAGGCGATCGCAACCAGATTCCATCTAATGGCATATTGGCATAACCATCGGTCTTACGGAAGTTCTTGAACCGTTCCGGCGTCCCCGCAAACAGGGTATTTTGATTAGACAGCAACTTGTAGGTATAAGAATCTAACCGATGGGGGTCAGTACCAATTTCCCCAATCGGCGTCACCTTACCCAGCTTCGCCCCACCAAAGGCATGACAACTGGCACAATTATTTTGATAAATTGGCTGACCCTTAGCCGCTAATTCCCGATTAATCGGGTACGGATAAGTCGGTGGAGGAAGTTCCCATAACCAATCCTCAATCCGCTTAATCCGTTCCAAATCCGCCGTAACCGGAGTCACTCCTGCACCCAACGCTGCACTTAAATTACGTTCATGAACCGATTTGTTATCTCCATCCCAATGCAGTTGCAATCCTTCACGGGGTTTTTGATTCCATATAGAGGGTAAATCAGCTGTACCAATTTTTTCATCTTCTTCTAACTCATCCATCGGGAAGCGAAACTGAATCGATTTATAGGGATTAAACGTATCCACCCGTCCTGGACCCCAATCCGGTTGTTCGTTTAAAAAAGCCAGTTGACTCCCTTGAGTAATCAACGCATCCCTCGTTTGGGGAATAACCAGATAGCGATAAATTAACGTCTGAATCGGATTAAAGTTTCCCCCTTGGGCATCAATTTCAGCTAAAATTCGGTTGGGTGTGAATCGTTCATCCAAAGCCGTTTTTCCCAGAAACTGAATATACCCTTGCAGATTCACTGTATTTGATGGCATCGTGGGGATAATTTGAGGCTCACTCTCAGGTGTATCCCGCAGCGAACCGACATGACAAATCGCACAATTCAAGCCAACGCGGTCAATCAAAACGCGACGCTGAGAAAACCCAATGGGGCGGTCTTTTCCCGGCTCGTAAAGAAAACCTAGGGATTGATACCCTTCACCGGGCAATTTATCAGGAAATACGGCGGGTAGAACTTTCCAAATCCAATAGGGTATTCCATTTTCTGGTTCACTCCCAATTGACCCATATTTAAAATGGTCATTAATATCAGCATAATCCACGGGATTATTCAAGAATAAGGGAGAAATTAAAGCAATAATTGTAGCGAGTAAAAATCCCGCAAGCACAATCCCTAGTTTCTTAAAATTCTTGCCTTTTGACTTCAAGGGCGTTGATTCTTCCATAATTAATAATTAGTGATTGGTGATTTAAGCTGTTCGGCATTTAAACCTTAATGTCAGCTAAAGAGGGCTTCAGCCCTCACTACGAAGCCAATCTATTGCACCATTTTAGTTGGGTCACGCCAGTAGAGGCAGTTAGTTTTTACTATTATCGCTTGTTGTCACCCTAATGTTAATAAACCCGCCCACGCCTCTCCCATAGTCCCGTCACCGAAACGGTGCAGGATCAAACACAGTCATAATTTCTGCAATCATTTCATCCGAGTTATTATAGCGGTGTAACTCATAACAACCGAGAGGATTTTCTAAGGCATTGAGTAAGCATTTGTTGCAGTAAGTACAAGGACGTTCTGGCAAGTCTTTTCCTGCCTTAAACTGGTGAACTAAGTCATTATTTGCGACTAAGGGACGGGCAATACTAACCGCATCGCAGAATCCCTCCTGAATTGCCCGACGAATATAGGACGCCTGCTGAAACCCTCCCGTACAAATAACTGGAATATTCACCTGCTTTTTAATCTCAGCCGCGTGATTAATGCTAACCCCTTGATACTTCTGCAACAATTCCTGCATCTGTTGGGAATTCACGAACGTCTGGAACGACTCATTCAATGCTTGCGCCTTTACCTCTAATCCCTGAATCGGTTGATCCTGGGTCTGTTTCTGAACTCGATTCCATAAGAATAAGAAAATTGGATACAACAGGGGAACCCGAAACAGTAAATAGTTGCGAAAGGTATGAATACCACTGGATAACATCAAATCATACCAGCGCATTGCATCGATTCTGGGAAATTCACCGGGAGGGTTCAAGGGATGAGGAAATAGACTCCCCGTAGAAATATGAATCCCATCAACTCCAGCCGCTTCCATCCAGTTACAAACTTGAATCGAATCCTCTAGGGTATTTCCCGGCTTTTCCCACGGAATCACGGCATTATTATAGTCCACCGCACTAATCTTAACTTGTAGGTGAAAGTCATCACCCACTTCTTGACGAATTGCTGTAATAATCTCCAACAAAAAGCGAGCGCGATTTTCTAAGGAACCCCCATATTCATCATTGCGGTCATTAATCCCAGAACTGAGAAATTGGGTAATTAAATAACCATTGGCGCCGTGCAGTTCCACACCATCCAATCCCGCCTCTCGCGCCCGTCTCGCCCCCGCCGCAAACGCCTGAACTGTTTCTTGAATCTCAGCCTTTGTCATGGCTTGACATTCAAAACCATGAAACGATTCCGTGATACTGGTTGAACTGAGGGCTTTTAAATCAAGGTTTTCTACGCCACTCACATCCTGCTGACGCCCTGAATGGCTCAGTTGCATGATAAATTTGCAGTCATACTCATGCACAACCTCCCCAATTTTACGCCAGAAGGGAATGCGGTCATCTCGGTCAATCGTGGCATAGTTTGGCAGGATTCGTCCCCGAATTTGCACGGGCGTAAACGATGAAATAATTGCACCTACGCCTCCTCTGGCAAACTTCTGTTCCCAATTGATTCTGGCTTGGTTACCGGAACCATCATAGTTATCGAATCTGCCGGAAATATTCGAGCGAAAAATGCGATTGTTGACAGTCAGGTTCCGGAATGTTATGGGTTGAAAAATGATATCGTTGTCATTTGTCATTTGTCATTCGTTATTGGCGGCAAGGGACGTTTATATAAGATAATTATAAAAATCCAGAATATTCTAATTTTTCAATTATGGCAACTCCTGGGACAAGTGAGTTTATTTTAAGATTTGTTAAAAGTATCCGGGTTTTGTGGCGAACAGGCTGAGGCTGGTTATCATCAATGGAACAAACAGAGGCGGTTTGAACCAACTCAATCGCCTCTGTCGTTGCTCAGACTCTCTATTGCTGGTTTCAAAATGTCTTCCCTCAATCCCCATCACCCCCAAACTGCTCTGATTACTGGCGCATCCAGTGGTATTGGTTATGAGTTGACCAAACTATTGGCTCGCGATCGCTATAATTTAGTCTTAGTTGCCCGAAGTGCCGATAAGTTGCAGCAGATGGCTGACGCATTCACCGATAAATTCGGGATCACGGTAAAAACAATAGTCAAAGATTTGTCTGACCCGAACAGCCCTCAGGAAATCTTTGCCGAACTTCAACAAGAAACCATGACTGTTGATGTTTTGGTAAATAATGCTGGCTTTGCCACCTACGGATTTTTTGAGCAAACTGACCTGATGAAGGAACTTTCGATGATGCAGGTTAATATGGTTGCTTTAACCCATCTGACCAAGCTATTTATACCTCAAATGATCCAAAATAAGCAGGGAAAAATATTAAATATTGCCTCCACTGCTGCCTTTCAACCCGGACCCATGATGGCAGTTTACTACGCCACCAAAGCTTATGTACTGTCCTTCTCAGAAGCCCTCGCCAATGAAGTCAAGGAATCCGGAGTAACCGTGACAGCCCTTTGTCCTGGACCAACAGAATCGGGATTTCAAAAACGGGCAAATATGGAACAATCAAAATTGGTCAAGGGACGCCAGATTATGGATGCGAAAACGGTTGCTAAGATTGGCTATCGAAGCATGGTGGAAGGCAAACCAGTCGTTATTCCTGGTGTAAGAAACAAACTGCTGGCTTTATCGGTTCGCTTTCTTCCCCGAACAATGGTGATTCAAGTGGTCAGAAGTATGCAAGAATGATGAGAGAGTTTTGAGTATTATTAATGATTAAGTAATTGTACTCAATCTTCCGACTATCCAGCATTTACTCTTTATCGGGACTTGCCTTCTAAAGATGTAACTTTATCCCCCTGCTTCCAGACGTACCATAGTACGTCTAGAAGATCGTGTCTTCTGTTTCTCGAAAGTTATATGATTAAAAAAGTTGGTATGAATTGGGTAAAATTGGGATTAATTCAGGAGATTTGGTAAAGGGGTTGTCGGAAATAGGCATGGGACTTTACCATTAAGAATATTGAATTTAGTCCCGATTACGTCCCGACAGGGTTGTTAATTATTGTATCTAAATAATAAGGAATTTAAATCATGGCTAAATCATCCAAATCGGCTCAAGGTCGGCAAAAACCTTGGCATCAATTACCCGTTCCCCTGGCATTAGTAAAATTATTCCAGTTCCGGAACCGAATGCGGCAAGAAAACCTACATGATACAGCAAAATTACCTAGCCAAGGTGATGGAACACAACCTACACCCAGCCCCGATGGTCACCATCTCAAGATTCGTACAGCAGACGGGAGTTTTAATAGCCTAGAACAGCCAGAAATGGGTCAGGCGGGTTCCCGTTTTGGACGCAACGTTCCCCTACAATACACTCATCCTGACCAAAAGAATTTACTCGAACCCAATCCGCGTACAATTAGCCGCAAATTACTGACACGGGATAAATTTGTACCCGCTAGCACCTTAAACTTACACGCCGCAGCTTGGATTCAATTTCAAACCCATGACTGGTTCGCCCATGGGGGTACGTTAGAGAAGAAATTTGAAATTCCTCTAGAAGCAGATGATCCGTGGCCCCAAGAATATCGACCTCTAGAAGTGGGCGCGACTTTACCCGACTCCACTCGTCCCGACGGAGATACCAAAAATCCCCCCACCTTTGTGAACCGAGTCACTCATTGGTGGGATGCGTCACAAATTTATGGTAGTGATCAGGACACCATTGATAAGCTGCGGACTCATGTCGATGGTAAGCTAATTATCGGTGACGATAACTTATTACCCATCAACCCAGACAATGGCATCGACCTAGTTGGTTTTGATGAGAACTGGTGGGTGGGTTTGAGTATGTTACATACTCTATTCGTCAAAGAACACAATACCATTTGCGATCATCTCAAAAACGAATATCCCGATTGGAAAGACGATGATCTGTTTAATCACGCCCGACTAATTAACGCCGCCTTAATCGCCAAAATCCATACCGTTGAATGGACGCCTGCAATCCTGGGACATCCCGCCTTAGAAATTGCCATGAACGCCAACTGGTGGGGATTTTTAGGTCAACATGTCAAACGATTATTTGGGCGTATCGGAGAGGGAGAAGTCCTCAGTGGTATTATCGGATCACCGACAGATCATCATACTGCCCCCTACTATCTCACCGAAGAATTTGTTTCGGTCTATCGGATGCATCCCTTAATGCCAGATGAGTTTGAATTTTACTCTCTCAACAATGGGGAATTACGATTAACTGAAAATCTATTTGAAGTATCAGGGAATCGTAGCCGGACGCTAGTCGATAAAGTAGGTATGCCCGATTTATTCTACTCATTTGGGATTACTCATCCTGGGGCAATTACCTTATATAATTACCCGCGTTTTCTACAGCAATTAGTCCGGGATAACGGCGAAGTATTCGATCTAGCCGCTGTTGATATATTACGCGATCGCGAACGCGGCGTTCCCCGTTATAATCAATTCCGTGAACTCATTGGTCGTGAACGGGTCAAAACCTTTGAGGACATCACCGAAGACCCCCAATGGGCAAAGGAACTACGGGAAGTTTACAACAACGACATCAACAGCGTTGATTTAATGGTAGGCATGTTTGCCGAAAACCCACCCGCCGGGTTTGGCTTCAGTGACACAGCCTTCCGTATCTTTATCCTAATGGCATCCCGACGACTCAAGAGCGATCGCTTCTTCACCAAAGACTACACCGCCGAAGTCTACACTCAATGGGGTTTAGACTGGATTGACAACAACAGTATGTTAACGGTTCTGCGTCGCCATTATCCTACAGTCAGCCCTGCTTTATTCGGCGTACAAAATGCCTTTGCCCCCTGGCGTAAAGTTGGTGTTTCGGGATATTAATCATTAAGACGTCCCCCTTTAGATCCCCCTCCCGTCCCCCTTATAGATCCCCCTCCCGTCCCCCTTTAGATCCCCCTCCCGTCCCCCTTATAGATCCCCCTCCCGTCCCCCTTATAGATCCCCCTCCCGTCCCCCTTTAGATCCCCCTCCCGTCCCCCTTTAGATCCCCCTCCCGTCCCCCTTAAGAAGGGGGAAGCCATAGGATGCTTCGCTTTTTTTGCACGGGGGAAGCCATAGGATGCTTCGCTTTTTTTGCACGGGGGAAGCCATAGGATGCTTCGCTTTTTTTGCACGGGGGAAGCCATAGGATGCTTCGCTTTTTT
>NZ_JAVJZI010000047.1:0-23575 GCF_040223135.1 Coleofasciculus sp. G3-WIS-01 | reverse complement strand
AACTGGTAATTAATTTGATTAATCTAATCAATCCTTTCTTTTTGTAGTTCATGCCACTACCGAGATCTTGAATAATCTCAAATTCCCATCCCTGTTTGGCACAGTAACTTTCTAAGACTAAAACTTGTCTATTTAGATCGTCTTTTTGGTCGTGACTAGATACTCTAGCATAACCAACGGTTAATTCGTTACCAGATTTATTACCAATTAAGTCAACAATATCGTATCGACGATGACCACCAGCTGTCCGAGAAGCTCGTATTTTGCCGTTGAGTTCCCATCGGTGCAAAGTTTTGACCGTCACACCTAGTAGAGTTGCTGCTTCTTGGGGCGTTAAACTAGACATTGCCTAATTATATCATAGAAAATGTCCAGTTATGTCACTAATTGTCTAGATATTTACGGACTGTTAGTTAACCCTATCTAGCATCGTGACATACTCCAGACAGCGATACAAGTATACGCTGCTGGCTTCTCCCACCTACTAAGGATTGACCACATACTCAGAGGAGATGGCTTCTGCTTTCTCAGCTTCGACTAACGCCTGATAAACCATCGCCGCTACCTCAGCACGAGTTGCATCTTGGTTCGGATTAAGAGACTCAAGATTAGGGTAATTCACCACAATACCCGCTTCTGTCGCCGCACTGACTTTTTCGCGAGCGTACTCCGGAATCTGAGCTGAATCCTGATAAGTTTGTAATACTTCCTGAGAGGGTTGAGTTTCTTTTAACCCCAATCCACTCGCCAATGCAACTAAGACTTGCACCTTAGGAATCGGTTGCTTAGGTTGAAAGGTATTATTGGGATAGCCACGCAAAAAGTTGGTTTTGCTGGCTTCCTGAATTGCGGACCACGCCCAAAATTCTGAGGATACGTCTTTAAAGTTGGGTGTCGCTAATGTCGGTTGTTGCTCAAAAGCCTTTTTCAGCAACGCCGCAAATTCTGCTCGAGTGATCGAACTATTCGGTTTAAAGGTGTTACTCTCTGGAAAGCCGCTCATAATATCCCGCCGCACCAGAGCGGTAATATAAGGACTTGCCCAATAGTCGTCGGGAACATCGGCAAAGTTCACCGGTTCAACAGGCGTTTCAGTTGGCGTTGGTGTGGGTGTTTCTGTCCTTGGGGCTGAGACAATAGGAGCGAGGGGAACGGCTCTAGCTCTTTCTGGAAGCGCCTCGTCTGGGGATGAGGGGGAGACGGTTAAGGGGGGAGAGGGTGAAGGGGAGGCTGGGACTATTTGAATGCGGCTGGGGGTTTGGCGAGTCGGAGTCGGATCAAGTGTCGGAGGTGTCAGTTTTGGCGCAACTGGTTCTTCTATCGTTGGTTCAGAGGTGGTTGAGCCAACCCACTGCTTCAGGTTGAATCCCTTTTGCCGTTGACTCAATACTCCAATCAAAATCGCACCGATAGTGGTAACGGCGATAATTATACCAATCCATTCCTCCAAACCCAGTGGAGAGGAGTCCGAATCAGGTGGCGGTAGATTTCTCATTATGCACCTTGTTTATCTGGCAACAACACTAAGAAAGCAAGGGGAATCGGAGCACTAAATCGTTTTTGTTGAATTCTTGACCCCCAATTCTCCAGTGTCAGCCTCCACAGTTAACGGTAGAGCGTTGGGATACACTTGCCTCTGGCTCTAGTTTACTGCCAAAGTGCTTGTCCACCAACGTCGGTACGTCTTCGGGAGCTACCTCATTGTACCGGGCTTTGTCTGGCATTAATACCATACAAGGACCTTTTTTACACTGTTTCATACAGCCTGTGTCTTTAATCGCTACTTTCTCATCAAGGTTGCGATCGCGCAAGGTTTCATTCATCGCTTGATGGACTTGTACTGCACCGCGCTGGCGACAGGATGATTTTTTACACAGCATGATGCTGGCTTTGGTTTTCTGCGGAGACGGTTGCAAAAGTTTCTCATATTGCTGGGACTCTGTCGGTGTTTTCAATGTCACCGTTTTGGCTTTGAGTTCCAGTTCCCCAGTTTTCGGTTTGTACTTCTGTTTCCCAGACACTTCAATCTGATCTCCGGGTTTAAGCATGTGGGGGAGAGAATCCCGTAGGGGTTTAGCCAGCTTAATATACCGTTCACCTGCTTCTGTATTTACCCATAGCAACTTGGGTTTTTTGTCTGCCTTACCCAGAAACTTGACAAATTGTCCCTCTAGCAGAAAGGGGGTGACTTGTGTTTTTTTATGTGATTTACCCATGAAAGTACTCCTATGTCTCCCTCTAACCGTAACTCTAATTGATAAAAAATGTCATCTATTTTTTGTAATAATTCTTCATCCCCCGTTACAAAGTGAGCGGGGAAGCTTGTTCCAGAGGTTCCGGTGGAACGAGGCGAACATTTAAAACTCAAACTTCAGCTAAAACAGCAGGAACCCCGCGCTCTGGCGAAGCCGAGCGTCGGGAGGAATGCGAGTCCGGCGTAGGAACGGAGCCGGACAATAATCTATCGGACATACAGACAGCCTCTTTCTGATGAGATACAATAGGGCTATGAATCAAGTCCTGACTATCTCCTGTAAGCTCAAGGTATCTGAGTTGCAACCCGTGAAACTGGATGCAACGCTGGATGCGTTTGTGCAGGCGTTGAACTGGGTTAACCAGAACACGCCGGAGAAGATAGTCAATGCAGTGAAGCTGCAATCGCTGTGCTACTACGAAGTTCGCGCCCGATTTGGCTTGTCGAGCAATTTGGCGCAGCAGGTATGCAGGAGAGTAGCAGGTTCTCGCAAGGTTGCCAAACAAAAGAATCGTCCGGTCAAGGTCTTCAAGGCTGGCTTTGTTACCTATGACGCTCGAATCTTCTCGTTTCGGCAGAAGGACTGGACAGTTTCGCTCACCACCGTTGAGGGTCGTGAGCGTTTTGAATTGGCAATTGGCAACTATCAGCGAGGGATGTTGGCAGGGGCTAACCCAAAATCGGCAACCCTAGTAAAACGGCAAGACGGTTCCTACTACATCCAAATTTGCCTGGAGTCGGAACCGCCAGAGCCGCAAGATGGGGATGAGGTTTTGGGTGTGGACTTGGGACGCACAGATATTGCACACACATCGGAAGGTCAACACTGGGATGGGCAAGACATAACCAAAGTTCGTGACCACTTTGCCAACTTGAGAGCCAAGCTCCAGCACAAAGCCAGTAAGGGCACACGCAGTTCGAGACGGAGATGCCGTCAACTGCTGCAACGGTTGTCTGGTCGTGAGCGTCGTTTCCAGAGTTGGGTCAATCACAATGTTTCTAGACGCATCGTTGAAACCGCAAAAAGTATTGGAGCCAGTATTGCTCTGGAAGATTTGACGGGAATTCGGGAACGCACCAACCAGCAACCGCGAAACAAAACAGAACGCAGACGCAGTAATAGTTGGGCATTCCATCAACTGAGGCTGTTCATCGGGTACAAAGCCTTGGGTGCTGGCGTGAAAGTTGTCACCGTCAATCCTCGCTATACGTCCCAAACCTGTCACCAGTGCCTGCACATTCACCCTGACCCCGATAAGTCCTATCGCAGCGGCAAGCGGTTTAAGTGTGGTCATTGCGGCTGGCATGGTGACGCAGATTTCAACGGTGCGATGAACATTAAAGCAATCGGGGCGCTTGTAAACCGCCCTGAAGGCTCCTGGTTGTCTTGCGAGACAATTGGAGGGCTCTTGAAAGCCCGCACTGTACGCGATAGCGTCAGCGTCGGGTAGTTTACTTGTCCTGCTGATCCATGGGATTGTGAGTCAGGGTTTTGAGTTGCTTGTCGAGATGGTGTAAGAGTTGGTTAAGAGTTTTGAGTGTCTCCATGGGAGGAAGGGAGTAGCGATAAGAGCGATCGCGGATATCATTTAACTTGTGTTGCAGTTGTCCAGCGAGTTTGATCGCATCCTGACCCAATCGTTCCACCTTTTGTTGTTGATAGAAGGTCAAAGCTGCTCCGCGCAAGAGTTGTAGCGTTGCCTCTTCCCCGTGAGTACCGGGTACAACTCGCAAACACAATAGAAGAGATTCTTGCTGATAGAATCGCTCACTTTCTATCTGTTTGGGCTGGGTAATCGGCTGCAAAGGCAGGTTAACCAGGTGCTTAAGTTCAACAATGATATCTTCAAAAACGGACAGGCTTAATTTGTCCAAGACAGACTGGGAAGAGTTATCTTGGCGCAAAACAATGCGACCGCGCTCAGATAGTCGCTGGAAATACAGCCGACCCATTCCCCCCTGCAACAGGCGACCTAATAACTCTTCCACGATTTGATGGGGGGCTAAGGTTGCCAAAAACGCGATCGGACGAGATAAATACAGGGGCTTCACCTCTAAGGGTATCAAAGCCTTAGTCGGCAGTGACCTTTTGTAAACTGGAGTCAGCGCCGTCTCAGCCAATACCTTCTTGCTGGAATCAGGGGGCGGTTTTACCGGGGAGTGATCAGAGGGCGATTGTGAAGTCGGTTGGGGTGTTACTGCCGATGGCGGGCTATCCTTTTGGCTGGGGAAGCCATAGGATTGGTTCAATTCGTCCTGGAGTTGGCGGATATCATCGATAATCAATGTCGGTTGAGAGGCTTTAGCCGGAGGATGATTGGTCTTCGCCGCCGCTTTTGACGCCTCAGGCTGCACCGCCTCAGTTTCAGTTCGACTCGGATCATGGCTGGGTGGAGGTTGAGATCCTGTAGGCGGCTGATTATTGGTTGTCTGATCCTTAGTTAGACGAGCAGGATCACTCGGTTGCGGTTTAGACCCTACAGGCGTAGAGTTGCTTTTGTGATCAGCAGCCGGAGGAGAAGGGGTTGACGGCTCAGGCTGATTCACCTCATCTTCAGCTAAACTGACATCATCAATAATTAGTGTTGACTGTTCCGATCGCGCAATAGGCTGTTGACGTCTAGAGCTTTGCCTTTTCGATGCCGTGCCTTGATGAGCTTTGTGTAAATAGGCAGACAGCATAGTTTTATGAGTGCTGGCGGTAATCTGTTCGACTTTCAGAGAACAGTTCATAAACGCCAGGATGCGACGCACATAATCGAGGGCAGTAGAGTCGTGGAGATCGACCATACCCAGTTTGAGGTACTTACCTTCGAGAGAAAGGGGCAAGAATTGATGAAATAGACAGGCTTCAAAAGGCAGAATACTATCAATCAGCCGAAACATTTGCTCACTACTCACGCCAGAGAGTTCCGACGCTTGAGAGGATGATGGTGACTGAACAGGAGTGTCCGCTCGTTCTGGGTCCTGTGGTGAGGGTAACATAATAATTTCTCCAGCCTGAGTATCAATCGGTTCAGATGCCCCAGGAGTCAGATGATATAGACTGTCCGGTTTGGGATTGGCAAAAAGGTTAGCTGTTAACCCTACTTCAATTGTTCCTGACTTTGGTTAGGGAATACACAGAATTGGCAAAAGATCAACGTTCTGCTTAAGAAGAGCTGCGTAGGTCTTGAGCCGCTAAGTAGAGCTTACTCCATTCGCCAAGTGCCTGGTTATACTTCCAATTTAGATCCTTGGCAATGACATCTAACGTTTTGCCGGCTATCAATTGTTGGATTAACTGGCGCTGCTTATCGGTTAGACTTTGCCAATAGTCTTGCCACTGTAGGGGGGTTAGCCCTAAATTATGGTCTTTTAAGGACACTTCTAACCAACTGGCGACTAATTCAGGCTTAACTTTAATAGAAAAAACCCGAATCGCATGGTAACTGATTTTTTCTCGCAAGCGATAAACCTTTTGGATGGGCAAGTCTAAGGTTTTCGCGATCTCCTCTTGAGATTTCCCTTGCAGATAAAGTTGTAACCATTGGGCGGCTTGGACGCCAACGTTTTGGTCGAGGTAGGCTTCAAATTCTCGACGTACTGATAGACGCAGCACTTGTTGCTCTTGCCAAACTTGAGTCTCTTGATAATCCGCGATCGCTTGATTATCTAACAAACTCACCGGAGTATCGGTATCATCGGAGGTGATCGACTCTGAGACAAATCGCACATTTTCCCCGCCTGGTAGATGAGTCATCCCACCCCGTCCTGATCGCTTGAGGAAATTGACAAATCGATAGACGACCAAAGGCTGATTGCGGATCGGGCGTAAACAATATTCCTCAAGGGTAGTGAGTAACAGGGCGTCGCGTAAATGAATGTCTTCACTACATTGGGCAATCCAACCAATCTGCCCTTGGATATAGCGATCGCTGTTTAATAATTCCTGAATCACTTCTTGCAAGACATCTACCACAGCGCGTTGGCGATCGCGACTCAAAGACACCCACGTCCGGATTTTATTGCGTAACGTGACTAAACCCGCTAACCGACCCGTTAAATTGCGATAGGCTTGCTCTGGAGTTACCCCCAAATAGCGCTGTCGTAAAATCCGATAGCGATAGTCCATCGCTTGGCTGACAATCTTGAGTTTGTCTGGGGTATGATGGTTTAACTGTTCCCTGTTTTCTCCCAATAACCACTGGACAATGCTGGTTCGGATCTCGGGGCAATAGTCTGGATAGTCATTCGATAAACGCTTTTGCCACTCTTGTTCGAGTTGATCTGCCAACTTTTCCATCAGATGGCACTCCTCTAACCCCTGTTTTAATGTTTGCATAACAACTCCCCTCTTGTTGCACTGACTGTTTTGATAGAGTCTGCTGTGTTAATTTCATCATTTCTATCCTGAGATAGAAGTGATCGCCCTCCTGTGTTGCTTACAAGACAGTCACATCAGTATTTTGACCCAGAGTACGCCCTCTGTGAGACTCAGATCTGCCTTGAGAGTGTTTTGGATCACAAGTCGCTGGAAATTGGCTCGCCCTGTATTATGGTATCTTCCCAATACGGCAAGGATATAGAAACCGAACAACGAACCTGAACTGACTCACGCCTATGGTGCATGTCAAGCGCCTAGAACTCACTAACTTTAAATCCTTTGGCGGCACGACTCAAATTCCGATGCTGCCTGGATTTACTGTGGTTTCAGGACCCAATGGATCAGGAAAATCCAATATCCTCGATGCCCTCCTCTTTTGTCTAGGGCTATCCACTTCCAAGGGAATGCGGGCTGAACGTCTTCCTGATTTGGTTAACCATAATAAAGAGCGGCGGAGTACGGTTGAAGCCAGGGTTACGGTTACATTTGACCTATCTGACGCACCCGATTTTCTAGTTGCACAACAGATGCTGGAAAACTCGAAATCAGCAGCAGATGAGGAAGCACAAGAAACAGAGGAATCTGAAGAATCAGACGAACAAGACAATCCCAACTCCCAACCCCCAACTCCTCAATCAACAGAATGGAGCGTGACAAGGCGGCTACGGGTGACCAAGCAAAACACCTACACCTCAACCTACTATATCAACGGTGAACCCTGCACGCTGACTCAACTGCACGAGATGCTCAACCGCCTGCGAGTTTATCCCGAAGGCTACAATGTGGTTTTGCAAGGGGATGTGACTGGGATCATCTCCATGAATTCGCGAGAACGACGGCAGATTATTGATGAATTAGCCGGAGTCGCCGCATTTGACCGCAAAATTACCCAGACGAAAGATACCCTGAATGAAGTTAAAGAACGGGTTGATCGCTGTCGGATTATTGAAAAAGAACTGATCACCCAACGCGATCGCTTAGCGGCGGATCGGATTAAGGCAGAGAAATACAAAAAGCTACGGGCTCAACTCCAGGAAAAACAACAGTGGGAAGTCGTTCTCAAATGGCGATTGCTGACAATACAGGTGGCTCACCTGAAGACTCTGATTGAGAAAGCAGAACAAGACGAACGCCAGTTTACTCACCAACTCACCACCCTAGAAACCGAAATTGTTCAAGGAACCACTCAACTTGAAACCCTCAACGCCCGTGTGAAAGCCTTAGGCGAAGAGGAACAAGTCGCGGTATCCGCTACCCTAGCCCGCCTTGACGCTGAACGTCGTCAGTTACAACAACGCCAACAAGAATTAACCCAAAACCTGGCAGATACAGAGGCACATCAACAAACCACTCAGACTCAGATCCAGCAACAGGAACAAAGCCTGCAACAGCTTCAGGCTCAACGACACCATCTAGACACCCAAATTATCGCCTCACGCCGCCAAGAACGGGATGCGGCTCAAACCGCCCTGAACGCCAGCCGAGAACAAGGGGATGCGATCGCGTCGGCTTCAGAAGCTTGGGTACAGCAACAAAACACCCTCACCCGCCAAATTGAAACCCTGCTGCAAACCCTGAATCCCCAGCGCACCGAACAAGCCCAACTCCAAGAACGTTATAACCAACTCAGCCGCCAAAGTGACGAACAAACTCAGCTTTTAGAACGCATCGCCCCAGAACTTGCCAGCCTTCAAACACAAGGGGCAGAATTAGAAGGGCAATTGAACGCCGTATCGCAACAGATTCAAACCCTTGCCCACACCCTAGCTGCTACCGAACAAGAACAACAAACTCAACGGCAAACCCAAACCCGCCTCCTGTCAGAACAACGGGACAAACAGCGTCAACTGGATAAGCTAGAAGCCCAAGCACAAGCACAGCAAGAAGCTCAAGGCACCTATGCCACTAAAATTATCCTCCAAGCCGATATCCCCGGCGTTCATGGCTTGGTTGCCCAACTTGGTCGCGTAGAACCTGATTACCAGCTTGCCCTGGAAACAGCGGCTGGTGGACGTTTGGGTCATGTCGTAGTCGAAGATGATGGGGTGGCGGCGGTAGGAATCGAACTGCTCAAACAAAAACGCGCCGGTCGTGCTACATTCTTACCCTTAAATAAAATTCAGCCGCCCCGATTTTCCCCACTTGTGGCACTACGCCATGCTCAAGGGTTTATTGACTATGCGGTGCATTTAATCGATTGTGAGCCTCGATACCAAACGATTTTTGCTTATGTGTTTGGCTCGACGGTGGTGTTTGAAACCCTGAGTACAGCGCGTCCCTATTTGGGTCAATACCGGATTGTCACGTTAGATGGAGAACTCCTGGAAAGTAGTGGGGCGATGACTGGGGGGAGCAGTAGCTACCGTTCTGGATTACGTTTTGGTACGAGTGATACCAGTGACTCGGCACAGATGATGGCGTTGAGGGATCGTCTCCAGGATATTGAAGCCATGTTAAAGCGCTGTGACGAATGGCTAGAACGGGAATCAGCAACGGCGAAAAATCTGACTCAAACCTTGACAGAAGCCAGGGAAACCCGCTCCCAGACGCAGTTACGTTTAGAGCAATCCCGCAAAGAAATTCAGGCGCTGACGGAGCAACAAGCTCAAGTGCGATCGCTCCTGGCAAAAAATACCCAGGAACGACAGACGGCGGCTGAACGTTTGCACCAGTTAAATCAGGAACTACCCGCCCAAGAAAGCCAACTGCAAGCCTTACGCCAACAACTAGCTCAACTCGAAGCCGAGCAAACCCCCCAGGAATGGCAACAGATTCAGAGTCAAATTAAAACCCAGGAAGCGGTATTAGGCGATCGCGAACAGGCACTGCGAGAGGCGGAAAAACAGCTCCAAGCCTTAGAGAATCAGCATCAGCGCACGAACGAGAAGCTGGCGATAAGTTATCAACGGATTGCCGAATATCAAACCCAACAACAATCGATTCAACAACAGCAAACCGAGATTAATCGTCAGCTTGAGGCAATTGACGCCCAAATCACTCAAACCCAAACCCGATTAATCCAGCTAGAGGAGCGTTTAGGGGAAGCCAAACAAGAACGCGATCGCACAGAGGCTATACTCAGAAACCAGCACCTAAACCAGCAAAAGCTGTCTTGGCAAAGGCAAAAACTTCAGGAAAGCCAGGTAACCAGACAGGAAAAACTGGCTACCCTGCAAACTCAACTGGAAATTCAACAGGCTGAATTACCCAACCCCTTGCCAGAAGTTCCCCTGATGGTAGAGGGATGTAGAGACGTTGCACGCAACGTCTCTACAGATGGGGCGGGTTTAGTTCCATCTGGATGTCAAGAAAACGATAGTAGTGAAAAGAACCCCTATACAATTTCCCAACTCACCGCTCAACTTGAGACACTGCAACGGGATATCCGTAACGGTCAAAAACAACTTGAGGCAATGGAACCCGTGAATATGCTAGCCTTGGAGGAGTACGATCGCACTCAAGCCCGTTTCCAGGAACTGTCTGAAAAACTGGCAACTCTAGAAGCGGAGCGAACTGAGCTATTGCTGCGAGTTGAAAACTTTACCACCCTACGATTGAGAGCATTCAAAGAAGCCTTTGATGCGATTAATCAAAACTTCCAAACAATTTTTGCCGAACTCTCCGAGGGTGACGGGCATCTGCAACTGGATGACAATGATGATCCCTTTAACGGCGGACTTAACTTGGTGGCTCACCCCAAGGGCAAGCCGGTGCAACGATTGGCGTCGATGTCCGGCGGCGAAAAATCTCTCACCGCTCTGAGTTTTATTTTCGCCCTGCAACGGTATCGACCGTCTCCCTTCTATGCCTTTGACGAAGTTGATATGTTTCTCGATGGGGCAAATGTCGAGCGATTAGCTAGAATGATCAAACAACAGGCTAAACTTGCCCAATTTATCGTTGTTAGTTTGCGCCGACCTATGATTGAATCTGCCGAGCGCACCATTGGTGTTACCCAAGCAAGAGGAGCGTATACTCAAGTCCTAGGATTGAAATTAGGGTCTGCCAAACGGGACTGATATAGATTATATGTGATTATTAGCCTTGATACTATTGATAACCATTCCAGCAGGAGTTGAGATTCAGGATTGCAAGACATAATGACAACTGAACTAATTCGTCAGCGCTCCGATTTTTTAAACACTCAGGTGATTACTCGCAATAACGGTAAGCGCCTAGGTGTCGTTAAGGAGCTGCTAGTAGATATTGATCGGCGCGAAGTTGTGGCATTAGGGTTACGAGACAACCTGCTCTCGCTGGCTGGAATGCCGCAGTATATGCTCCTCAGCAGCATTCAACAAGTGGGCGATGTCATCCTGGTTGAGGATGAGGATGTGATTGAGGATGTTGATGTTGACGCCTACAGTACGCTGATCAACAGCGAAGTGATTACCGAAACCGGTGAGCTCTTAGGTCGGGTTCGAGGTTTCAAGTTTAGCGTAGAAGATGGCAAGGTGGCGTCTCTGATTATTGCTTCGTTGGGATTACCCCAAATCCCTGATCAGGTGATTAGTACTTATGAATTACCGATTGAGGAAATCGTCAGCAGTGGGCCGGACCGCTTAATCGTCTTTGAAGGCGCTCAAGAACGGTTGATTCAGCTAACTGTTGGTATTCTAGAGCGTATGGGTATTGGTAATCCTCCTTGGGAACGGGAAGAAGAGGAAGGCTACTATGCGCCCACCACTCGACCTGAAAATCAATTGGGGACAGGAATACCCGTTCGCACCCCGATTGCTCAACCCATCCAGAGGGCTACACCCGTCGAGGAACGGTGGGATGAGGATTGGCAAGAGCCTGAGCCTGAGCCGATACGCCAACAACGGGCAGAGCCAATCTATGCCGAAGCCCAACTCGAAGAAGATAATTGGGGGGATGAATGGGAAGATTCTTCTCAGTCAGCGCGTCGGTATGAAGAACCCATTTATGCCGAATCTGAACCTTATGACCAAAACTCTAAAGATGAGTACGCGGATTATGAGGTAGAAGGTGATGCTTGGGAAGATAATGTAGAGCGCGAACCCTATCAAGCACCGCCCCTTAACATTCCTGAAAAGACTAAAACCCCAGAATACGAGGAAGAAGCGGGTTATTAGGACAGGGTTGTCGAAGGTTTCCCCCCCCCCATTTTCATTCAAGTGGGGTGGGTTTAACCCTTTTATACCCTTGCACCGCTATCAGGGAAAATGTAATATGGCTCCCCCTGCTCCCAGACGTGCCATGGCACGTCTCTACATTGCTCCCCTGCTTCAAGAGCTCCCTACCCCCACCACATGACTTATTCAGCAACCCCTAATTATAGGGAAGATTGTGGAGACGTTGCAAGCAACGTCTCTACAAGTTTTTGCGGTCAGCATAAATCTATGACTGTTGTCTGTGATTTATATTACATCGTTAAATAGAAAGAATCACAGATTACTTTAATGATTGATCACGTAGAGTTATCGCCAAATCTTCGATATTAAAATTTTGATAAAGAAAAAAGGTCAAATTAATAGTGTGAGAGGTAACGGATTACGGATTTAAACTGACCTTGATCAGGATGATCCTATCATTTTTAGTGAGTAGATAAATAGGTTATTAACAAACTGCTATGTTTAGTGTACAAAGCCGAGGGATGTCGGAGTTTATTCATTCAGAATTCCTCCAAGCGTTGCAACCAAGACTTGCAACTCCCAACTTGAGTCTGACAAATGTTCCCCTCGATGAAAGCTTATCATTTGAATTATGGACACCAAAGTGGACGCCTAGACTGCAAGACTTTAACCCTGTAGAACTCCACTTACTAGAGTGCGATCGCTCCCGTATCAATCGGATTCTATCAAAGTTAGTTTGGTTAATGGGCGCCATCTGTGTGGCTGAAGATGAGTTTGAAGTTGGAGAACGCCAACCCATCCATGACTGGGATGCGGTGCTTGAATTTGTGACTCGTGAAGGTCGCTGTGTTAATCCGATTGTGACGCGGGTTAGGTTCAATCCCCAAACGATTATCCCAATTTATGATCGAAATCGCAAACAAGAGGGTATTATTCCACCCCAAGCCTGGGAAATTTCACCACCCCACTGGTCAATTGTTTTTGATGACCTGATAACCGTTGATAACGGTTTTCAACTTAAACAAAGTGATGATTGGGTATCTGTGGAGATTTGGACAGGTAAACCCATACGTCGAGAAGTTAGAAGTGGCAAGTTTTATACAGAATATCATGATCTCTACGCCACGAGTCGATTAGCCTAATTCTAAAGAAAGGACAAATGACAAATGACCAACTTAACAAGAACGTAACCGCGTCAGCAACACCACAATCTCATCAATGGCTTGACGGATAGTACTCACCGATTGATTGGATTGATTCACCATAATACTAAACACCAACGGTTGATAATCGGGAACATCTACATAGCCAGAAAGCGCTGACACGCCAGTCATGGTTCCGGTTTTGGCATAAACTCTCCCTTGGGCTGGGGTATTCTGAAAACGCTGTCGTAGTGTTCCTTCTATCCCAGCCACAGCTAAGGAGTTTCGATAGGATTGTGCCATCGGAGTTTGTGCGATCGCCTGTAAGATTTGTACTATAGCCGTGGGACTAACTAGATTGTGACGAGACAATCCTGAACCATCAGCAAGGACGTATGTTTCCGGTTCAACCCCTAATTCTGTTAAGATATCTCTAATCTGTTCCCGTCCCGCCTTAGCCGTTGACTCATCCGCCTCTTTGTCAGTCACACCTAGCGATCGCAATAAGGCTTCCGCATACAGATTATTACTTTGCTGATTGGTTTCGGTGATCAGTTCCCTCAGGGGAGGAGATTCCACCGCCGCTAATTCAGCGTCCTCCTGGGAATTAGAATCAGTCGTAACATAGGCTTGTGTCACTTGAATTCCTGCATCCGCTAGCGCCAGACGGAAATGCTCCAGAAAATAGTTAGCTGGATCAGGAATTGCCACCGCCGTTAACCAAAGTCCTGCATCCGCTGCTAATTGACCCCGAATTCGCAATACAGGTTTACCCATCACCCCAGAAATGTTAACGGATTCCGGTGATTCGGCTTCAGCAGTAAGGGTTTGATTTTCGATCTGCCATTGTTTTGCCGCAATGGGATCAGCCCAAGTAAAGTTCAAAGGTTGTCCTATTTTTTGGGGAGATAGGGTTAGTAATGCGGCATTTTCATTGAGAATTAAACTATTGACGGCAGTCCCATAATAAAATTGAATATCTGACCATTCCCAGGTGGGGTTAACCGTGGGTTCACTAAAATAACGATCTTCGACAATCAGTTGATCCACGCGCCGAATTCCCTGACGCTGAAGCTGTTGGGCTAAGTTTTTTAACTGATCCGTACTTAAACTAGGATCACCTCGCCCAATGACTCGTAATTGGCTGATCATTCCATCTGAATTAGTGCCATAAACAGAGGTGCGAATGCGAAAATCAGCACCGAGTTGGGATAAAGCGGCGGCTGTGGTGAATAATTTGACATTGGAAGCGGGGATAAAATATTGATCGCGTTCATGACTATATAGGGGTGTAGCTGAGGATAGGGGTTGGATCAGGATACCCCAACGGGCATAATTAAATTCTGGACGATTTGCGATCGCGTCGATGGAGGCTTTGAGATCGGCTGGACAAAGGGTTGGTGTTGTCGTATCTGGGGAGGATTCAACCGTTGTCGGTGCATCCGTTTGAGCCGTGACTGGGGTTGGCTGGGTGAGGAATTGCGCTTCAAATAACAGCAGCAACAGCAGCAGCAGTTGTTTGGGGTTAAACCTGGGGCGGTAGGAAGGTTGATTGGTTTTGAATGAGAAAAGGAAATTGAGCATAGACAGAGGTTTGCGCTATCTCTGATACTGTACAGGGAATTAAGGCGCGATCGCCTGACAATATATGTAGTAGGGTGGGCATTGCCCACCCCACCAGTATGGATAGGGTTTGAATCCTCAAATTGCGTAAGTCCTGATTGGGAACAGATGAAATTTATCGGAATTGACCTCGGTTGGACTTCGGGCGCGAGTGGTTTATGTTGCCTCAATTGGTCAGATGGACAGCTTCAGCTATTAGAATTAAACCGCAAACAAGCCACAGCAGATATTCTCAATTGGATTAATGATTGGACAGCCGCCACTGAACCCGCCATCATCGCCGTAGACGCCCCCACCCTGATTCCCAACGCCACTGGAATGCGCCTCCCGGATAAACTTAGTCATCGGTATTTTCACCGCTACCACGGGGGGTGTTATCCGGCAAATCGCCAGCGCCCTTTTGCTCAACGTACAATAGAGTTTGGTTTGAGTTTGGAAGCACGGGGGTTTATTCACGCCCCACAGATAACGCCTAAAACCCTGGGGCGCTATCAAATCGAGGTCTTTCCCCATCCCGCGATCGTGCATTTGTTTGGATTAAATCGGATTCTGAAATATAAGAAAGGAAAACTGGCAGAACGTCAAGGGGAATTATTAAAACTTTATCATTTAATTCGGGATGTATTGCCGAGTTTAGAACCAAAACTTGACGGGATTGATGGTTTAAATGGTAGTTTTTCGGAACGATTTACGGGGGCAACGCTGAAGGAACTAGAAGATAAACTGGATAGTTTAATCTGTGCCTATATTGCGGCTTACTGGTGGTATTGGGGGATTGAGCGCAATTGGGTATTGGGTGAGGTTAGCACGGGTTATATTATTGTCCCTGCACCTGTATAATATTGTTCGGTTTAAAGAGCAAGAGGAGGCGATTGAAATCGCAGCTACACAAACAAAGTCCGCCTGCGCGGACTAGATTATAAAGGGGGTGGCTAACCCGGATTTGGTATGAAGGGGTGTTCTAGATGTCATTGGAGAATGAAGCGAAGCAAAGGGAAGAATCTCTGCCAATGCTGAGGCTAATCCTATCACTGAATCGGATGATGAATGCGATCGCACTGTACCTCACCAACTTGCAATACGCTGTAAGCACACACGCCATTGAGGGTAGGGACACGATAATATCGTGCCCCTACGCAGCACCACCATAAATCACTCATTCCGCAGCGACTCTAACTCCTCTGGCGTGAACGGATTCTCCCCATCTTTTAACGCCTCAATCCAGCGTTGACGTTTGACTTTTATTTTCTCGAAATAGTCTATATGAACATCTTCTGGCTTCCCCCTTTCAAAGGGGGACGGGAGGGGGATTTCCAAACCCTGACTCTGACCCACAGAAAGATATTGTTGCAAATCCCGTTCAATTTCCGCCCGCGTTTTCAGGGGGCGAGTCCCCTTCTCATCCGTCAACAAATACAGCACCAACTCCGCCGCCTGCTGATTCTCTTCCCCACAATCTGCCACGACTTCATCTAAATAGCGCTGCACTAACACTTCCTTCGCCTGTTCCCCATACTGGCGATATTCGGCTAATCGGGTAATTTTCTCGGTTTGCAGTTGCGCCCCCACTACCTGCAACTCAATTGGGCGCACTTCCTCCACATCCCCGGCTAAATCCTGCACCAATGCCTCAATTAACGCCGCTTCTAGATGAAAACTCGACCTTTCCGTCAGCCGTTGAATTATCGATTGAGTATCGGCGGCGGAAAAATTCCCTAACCGATAGAGGATATTGCGACTGAGAATATCATTGCCAATCACCTTCATACTCTCCAGGTAATTGCACTCTAATAGATAGTGCAAATAATCCTCTCGCAGGGAGAGAACTACCTTGACGGGGGAAATCTTCAGACATTCTCCGATAAATTGGAAAAAGCGCCGCCGTTCCCTGGCGTCGGGATAGACAAAGAAAAATTCTTCAAACTGGTCAAAAATCAGCACTGTCCGCAGATTTAATCGTTCTGTGCGCTGTAGGTATGGGATTGGGGATTGGGGAATTTCTCCCCTATCTTCGTCATGGGGATTGGGCGAAGCATTTGCGTTGGGATTTTGGCATAAAACCGAGACATCTGGGCGCAAATGCTTCGCCCCTACGAATTCCCCTACGAATGCCCCTACGAATGCCCCTACGAATTCCCCTGCGAATGCCCCTACGAATGATGCGTCTGCTTCCCTATCTGCTAACGCCGCCGCCAATACCTGTGCCAATTCCTCTTGCCAATGGGAATATACCCGCATCGTCACTGGTAACGTATCTGATGTACCCATCACCTTCTGCTTCAAGGTTGGCACTAATCCCCCCTGCACCAGGGAACTTTTGCCCACGCCAGATTGCCCATGAATCACAATTAACTTACAATCATTCCGCCCAATCCGTGTAATTAACCGTTCCACATCCAACTGACGCCCCGATGCGGCAATTTCTGGGGCTATCATTTCCCCGACTCCCGGCTGAGAATCGGCTGGAGTTACCGCTGTGGGTGCTAGCTTTGCCTCCCGTTGCGGCTGTATCCACGCTGCGCCGACAAATGCCCGTAAGCCATACTGCTGTTCTATCGATTGTCGCTTCAGTTTAATCTCAAAAGCTTGAACATAGTGCCGTTGCTGAAAATAACTCTGCTGCAACTGACTAAGAATGTCCAGATAAAGGGATGTGTTATACTCCGGACTGCCTACGGTTTGGGCGCGTTCTAAGTTCTCAATCGCCGCTTGGGGTTGATTTAGCCCAGAATACGCCTGCGCTAAGGTGAATCGATACTGACTCTCGGCGTATGCCATCTGCCAGGGGGTGTCAGTCTCCCTTGAACTTGCGGCTAAACAGTCCAAAGCCTGCTGCGCCAATTCCTGTGCCTTGTGCCAGTTTGCTTCTGCTAGGGCGACTTGGGCTAATAAGCCATAATCTTCGGCTAATTTATTGGACAGATTTGCTTTTTTGTGGTATGCAACTGCTTGTTCTGTCCGCCGTTGTAATTCCTGCCACTCCCCCAACCGCCGCAGAATCTGCCCTAAACTGGATAGGGAATTGGCGACTAAATCGGGACGTTGGGCGGCTTCAAAGACAGCGAAACATTGCTGTACATACTGCCGCGCGGCTTGCCAATCGGAATGCTGAATCTCATCAATAGACGCGGCTTTTAAGGAATAGCCTATTGCCAATTCTTGCAACAGTTTCCCCTGGCGTTCTAACTGCTCACAGTCTTGCCAAAGGGCGGCACTATTTTGATAATGGATTAACGCCCGGCCTAAATTTCGGTTAACTGGATGACCCGCCTGAATCGCACCGCGTAAGGTTTCCACGGTAGCGGCTAATTCTGGATTCCCTTGATAATCCGCCTCTGGTAATTCCTGCGTCGCTTGGTGAATTTCCCGACATTGGTCTAAACTTAGGCGTAAACTCCCGGCAAAAAATTTCTCGATATTTTCCTTTAAAACCGCAATTAATTCCTGCCTAGGCATCAAAAAATGGGAACTAATCCCCCAACTTTCATGCATCGGGCGCATAAGTCAAGAAATCCTTTAACGGATTAGATTTGGCTTGTAGTAAGGGCTTTAGCCCTAGATTCTGTTAGGTTTCCTTGCGTTTTCCCAACCTACAACCTATTCCACAATTTTAGGTGTGCCACGCCAGTAGGTTTTGAACAAATATTAGCATCAATGGTTATGGTCGGGGCGGGTTTAGTCACATTCAGGTCAAAGAGAAACGATAATAGTAAAACCCGCCCCTACAAACCTGGTTTCCTCCCGGTTCCCTCCCCTTATCAAGGGGAGGGTTTAGTCACATCTGGGTCAAAAAGAAACGATAATAGTAAAACCCGCCCCTACACAATCCCCAAAGGACAAATGACTAATCCTGCATTTCCTTCGCTTCTGCCAAAAGGGGATTGATATCAAACCAGGATTCCTCATCTTGCCGATATTCAAACACTAATCGACTATTAATTAACTTTTCATAGCCATCCGCCCCACTCACTTTTTGGCTTTGTCTCACCTGGCGCAATAATTCCCAATCGGCGTCTGATACCGCCATCATCATTTCGTTACGCCGGGAACGAATCACCGCCAAGGTTATCCACGATGACCACGAGTCCATTTTTACCGATCGCTTTTAGGGATGCGATCGCAGGTTCGATTAATTCCTGATTTATCGCATCCACGAGTTGATTTTTCTGTGGTCTAAGATACCGATTTAGTCGTTCTCGCAGTCTCGCATCACTTTTGGTGCGGGTGGTAATTTCGCCAATGCCAAAATAGAGGGAAAATTTATCGGCGTCTGACGCCATCCCTACATCCCCCAGAGAGTCACCCAGTAGCTTCAGTCCCGGAATCTTGAATTTTATCCCTGTCACCTCAGAGTTTAACACCTCCAATGCCCCAGCCAGAAACTCTTTCAGCTTCCGGGCTTTGGCGTTTGAACACAACCGGGTATTCGTTTCTCGAACATCGGTTCAGTCGTCGAACCCTCAGCCACAAAATTTTTGTGATTGTTACAATTATTTACTCAAAAGATCAGGCTTTGTTCCCCATTTTTAGAGACAAAATCTAAATTTTTGATTAAGATCTTGGTGGAACTTAAGAATATTTTTAGATTTCGGTAATTTTATGATAGTAGCAGAAAAAATACAATGGCGGTATGTCAGCCACAGCTCATCTCATTTAGCCCTATTATTTGCCGAAACCATGCAAACGGGACAAATTAGCTTTTCGGAGTGGTATGAGTTAATGACAGCGCCGTTAGAAGATGCATTGAGTCCTGAGGCTGAAGATGCTATTACCCGTTTAATTTATGGGGTACGTCACGGATTGATCCGAGTCCTCTAGTACCGCTACCTAGAAACTCATGTACCAGACGTGCTTTTGCAGCGTCTATAAACATGGCAATCAAAATGGCAAGTCTTCATCCTCCGGTGGAGTAATCGAGAGTCGCCAAATCTTATTATTCTCTTCTTCTACAGGTAATTCCTCGATGACCTCCCCTAACTTCTCTTGTAGAGATTTAGTCAATTGTACCGATAAATCTAACTCAATACCCAGTTTTTGGGTCACTTGTGCCAATTGATGAAAGGCTACTTTTTTGCTGGTGCGATTTTGACTAGATAAGCGAAAGCCATTGACGTTTTGCACCTTTTGCGCTTGCATCGCCGCTTTCAGCCGTTCCTTAATTTGTTGAATTTCCGTATCCAGTTGCTTCCAGCGATGCTCGATTTGTCGATATCGTAGGGTTAGGGCTTCAATATCTTCCGTGGCGGGGTCAGGTTGAGCCAGCTCTAACAAATGACGGTGAACCTGAGCCACATAGAGGACATCCTTAGCCGCGTAATCGAGTTGGCGGGGTGAGAGGGGACGTTTCCTCCAGTCGCCTGTTTGTTCCGTTTTATCCACATGGGGACATATCCCAAAATATTCAGTTAAAGTTTTAAGCTGATGATTGGGGACAGGGAGGCGATAGTAGGGAATCGTTTTCGCCAGTTCTAGGGTACAGGTGACATTTTTTGCCTTACGTTTACCCAAAAATTTCCGGTCATAGCTGGCGTTGTGAAAGACTTTCTCAATCGCCGGATTGTACATAATTTTAGCTATAAACTCATCGGCGAGTTCTGGCTGGTATAGCACATCGAGAATCGAGACACACTCACCCGTGAACTCATTCCCATCCGCCAAGACTTGAATTAAAGACAATTGGGGCGTATCGGTTTTGTAGTCAGCGACTTCCGTATCTAACCATAGGATAGAGGCTTGAGTGCAGCTTGCGATCGCGCGTTCAATATCTTGGGCTTGAGTGAGGTATGGCATTAATGACATCCTGCTACAGCATTGTAGAAAATGCTGTATACCATCCTACACGCTAATGCTCCCCCTGCTCCCTCTGCTTCCCCAGCTCCCCCAGCTCCCTCTGCTCCCCCAGCTCCCCCAGCTCCCTCTGCTCCCCCTGCTCCCCCTGCTTCCCCAGCTCCCCCTACTTTTGGCGCTTAAGTTGACACCAATAACGGGGCGTGCGCCCCTACTTCGATTCCCGTTTCCCCAATCACCTATCACCAATTCCCAACTTTTCCCCCCGAATGGAATAATCCAACAACTCCATCGGATGCATCAACAGCATCTCCTTCTCCTGCAAGTTTAAATGCTTCTTAATTTGCAGCGAACACCCCGGATTCGATGACGCAATTAACTCCGCCCCCGTATTCAACAAATTCTCAACCTTTTGCTGTCCCAACTCATCGGCTACTTCCGGTTGCAGCATATTATAAACCCCCGCACTACCACAACACAGCGCCGCATCGATGGGTTCGCGTAATGTTACCCCCGGAATTTTTCGCAATAACTGACGCGGTTGTACGGAAATCTTTTGCCCATGTAACAAATGACAAGCATCCTGATACACCATTGTCAAAGGCTTATCTGTCAGAGGTGACAATTTAGCCGTCAACCCTACCTCAGCTAAAAATTGCTGCACGTCTCTCACCTTCGCCACAAAGTCTTGCGCCTTCTGGCAATAAGCTGGATCATCTTCTAAAATATGCCCATATTCCTTCAACGTATGACCACAGCCTGCGGCATTAATAATCACATAATCAACACCCGTCCCCTCAAAACTATCAATCATCTGTCGCGCCAAGGCTTTAGCTTGTTCTGTTTGTCCCTGATGTTCGGGTAATGCAGCACAACACCCTTGAGTTTTAGGAATCACAACTTCACAACCATTCGCTGTTAATACCCGCACCGTCGCTTCATTAACCGGAGAGAAAAATAGCCGCTGTACACACCCCAAAATCACACCCACTCGATACCGCGTTTCCCCTTGCGCTGGAATTACATCGGGGAAGTTATCCTGAAAGGACTTTAAAGTAATTTGCGGTAAAATTGAATCCATCGCCGCTAAACGGGGGAATATCTGCTTTAGCAACCCCGTAGACTGGACTAGCTTCTGTAAACCCAATTTTTGATACAGATAAAGTGGCGCTAGGAAGGGGCGCAGGCGTCTCGGATAAGGAAACAGATTAAAAATTAGCGCTCTAATCATCCGATCAGATAAACTCCGAGGCTGATTTCGTTCTACCTGATGCCGTGTCGCTGAAATTAACTTATCATACTGTACCCCAGAGGGACAGGTAGTCACACAAGCCAAACAGCCTAAACAGGAATCAAAATGTTGCGTCGTCGCCTCTGCTAATGGTGCTTCACCGTTGTTAATCGCATCCATCAAATAAATCCGTCCCCTCGGCGAATCCATTTCTTTGCCAATCACTCGGTAACTAGGGCAAGTAGAGAGGCAAAATCCGCAGTGAACACAAGTATCGATTAAGTCTTGTTTAGGCGGATTTTTGGCATCAAAACCAGGGGATTGAGATTCATTTTGTTCCGTTTCTAACGCTGTGGTTTCCGCGCTTTCTTTAACAGAATCTGGTGTGGGAAATTTAAAGTCCGTTTGCATATTTTTTTAGGTAGATGTACAGAACTAATAGCTAATATTGAATGTTCCAGACGTGCCAGGGCGGGTTTATTCACATCCGGGTGCAAAAGAAAAGATAATAGTGAAACCCGCCCCTACATTCGTAAAAATCAGGTTCCCTCGAAGGTCGTGAAGGGTCAAATCTGCTCCTGTGCCTTCTTTCAAATATCTCCCACAAATCGATTAGGACTTAAAATAGTTTTCGGATCAAACGTCTGTTTAATTTGGCGCATAATATCTAAAGCGTTGCCACTGTATCCCCAAACATCAAGCTGTTGCTTCAAACTAATTGGAGCCTCTAGTACCGTCAAAAAACCGCTGTGGGATTGGCAATGCTCTCGCATCTTTAAAATTGTCTCCGGTTTCACCGTCTCAGGTTTAAGCCGCAATTTTCCTAAGCCCCTGCCAACATGGATCAGCCCCAATCCCGTTCCAGAGGTTAGGGTATCGAGTACAGTTAAAGTCATTACTGCCGCCGTTGGTACTACTCCTATTTTGCAAGTAATCGCGGTGGATTGGGGCATTCCCCAGATTTGTTCTGGCAATGATTGCCATAGATGAGCTTCATCATTATCCTGATAAAGTGCGCCTTGTAATCCCAACTGCTGCCCAACCTCTAGCAAACGGGAGGACTGTTCCTGTACACTTTCAGTAACGCTTTGGAAGCGAACCATCAAGCCCATCCCTTGACCGATGCCTAATTGTTTGACCAGTCCAGAGGAGAGTAAGTCGGCGGCTGTAGGCGTTAGGGCGGACGCGAATAGGGTTTTGGTAGTTGATGCGATCGCGTCAGCGTCTCCCGTCAGCACGAGTGTCCCTGAGGCTTCTTGTACTGGATACAAGCGAAACGTCACTTCTGTTAAAATTCCCAGGGTGCCATACGCCCCCGTCAACAGTTTCATCAAGTCATAACCTGCCACATTTTTCACCACTCGTCCACCGGCTTTGGCGAGTTGTCCATCACTGCGGACAAAGGAAACCCCCAAGAGCATATCCCGAACCCCACCATAGCGTTGTCGCCATGAGCCACTATCAGCGGTTGAAATAATTCCACCCAGGGTGGCGGCTTCCGGGTAGGCGGGTTCTAGAGGCAAAAATTGATTGGTTTTCAGCAGTATTGGCTGTAAATCTGCTAACTTCACACCCGTTTGCGCCGTTACCGTTAAGTCACCCACCGCATGATCAATCACCTGATTCAGGTTTTGGGTACTAATCACCAAGTCAATCGGTTTACCTACACCCGCCCACGCCAATTTGCTACCGTTTCCACAGGGGAGAACCCGCCAGTTATTGGTGTTGGCGCATTCGATCACCTGACAAAGCTGTTGGACAGTGCTAGGGCAAACGAGAGTGCTAGTAAGGGTTTCCCCGCCGTAAGCCTTCTGGAGTCGCTCTTGCCATATCGAGGGTAGATTATCTCCCTGGTAGATGTTAGAGTCACCCACAATCGGTGTTAGAGTTTGTGCGATCGCATTCATCTTTCTTCCCCCGTGGAAACCCCCGTTATACCGCTTCTAAAAACCTAGACAAACCTACCCATAAGTAATTCTGCCTTGGTATAAGTCCACGGTGTAACTTTTGGTCGATAACCGTTAACGCAAAAACTTGGCTGATACCCGGCATTGTTGCTCGATATCAGCCTTAACC
>NZ_JAVJZI010000029.1:0-15474 GCF_040223135.1 Coleofasciculus sp. G3-WIS-01 | reverse complement strand
AAATATAGTCGAATGTATGGACTATCGTCTGATGTGGCAGCCGCCCTAGCAATTGCCAGAAGGGGAATGAATAAAAGCGAGAGATTGCCGCGTTCTGTGTCCGCCTATCTCGGAGTGAATCCGAGAAAGCACGTATGGAGTGCTCTATATCAATTTAATAATTTTATTGGTCGATGCTCTGTAGTTAATCGTAGACACGATTACTACTGCGTCTCTAACTGGGAGCCGTTGGTTAAGGCTGATATCGAGCAACAATGCCGGGTATCAGCCAAGCGCAAGCGTTAACGGTCATCGACCAAAAGTTACACCGTGGACTTATACCAAGGCAGAATTACTTATGGGTAGGTTTGTCTAGGTTTTTAGAAGCGGTTCTATGAACAGTTAAAGCAAGCCCCTATTAAAGCAGAAGCCTTGCGACAGGCACAATTAGCCATGATTCAGGGCAAAGTCCGCCTGGAAAATGGTCAGATTGTGACTCCAAGTGGTATCTTTCCTCTACCTCCTCAGTTGGCTGAATTGTCTGATCAGGAACTTACTCATCCTTATTATTGGAGTGCGTTTACTTTAGTCGGGAGTCCTTGGTAGTACCTCTAGTGTTTGCTGATTCAGTTTAGTCGGTGTTAAAGGAAAGTGCGATCGCGCTTCTTCTATTGGGTGGATAGTTGAATCCCTATTCCACCCATCCTCCGTTTTTGATTAGGCGATAGACGCATTAAATGGCTTTTTTGTCAAATATGCCTCTTTTTGAGTTCAGAAAATTGGGTAATGGAACATATTTGTATTATTTAATTTTTCCCGACGTTAGGAAGGGCAAAATAACGCCATATCAAGGCTTTTAAGCGTTTTAGGTTTAAAATTGGCTATGAAGAATACCCAATACAGTATTTCAATATATCGTACTACATCCTCAAACCCAGGTCAAATCAGGATTTGTCAGTGACGTTTTCTGCTTGTCCTAAATCCGCTTCGCTTTAGAATATTAAAACGTCAGCTTGAAGGTTAAAAGTTTTATTTATATCAGGAGGGTGGTGGAAACAAAGATAGCTGACTGGGGAGTGATGCTTCCTCTTGTGTTGCGGATTGGAGTTGGGGTTAGGGGATGAAGGGGAAAAGGAAAGTGCGATCGCGCCTTTGCTTCCCCAGACATTCCCAGGATGCCAGACTTAGGGTAGATTGGGTAAACAGGACTCAAACCCTTACTAAGGACAAAAGACGATTATTAAGGGATTCAGCCTATGGGAAGAGATTACGCCGTGATTGGTACAGGCGCGATCGGAGGTTTTTACGGCGCTTGCTTGCAAAAAGCTGGACTCGATGTCCATTTTCTCCTCCGGCGCGATTATAACTATGTAAAAGAGCATGGTTTGGCAATTTCGTCAACCTTGGGAGACTTTACCTTACCCCAGGTGAATGCCTACAACCATGTCAAAGATATGCCCCCAAGTGATGTCGTATTAATCGCTCTAAAAACTACCCAAAATCATCTCCTGCCTCACCTGCTTCCGCCTCTTATCAAACCTGGAACCGTGGTTCTCACCTTGCAAAATGGCTTAGGAATTGAACCTGAAATTGCTGCCATAGTTGGGGAAACCGTGGCAGTTTTAGGGGGACTGTGCTTTATCTGTTCTAATAAAATTGGTTTGGGTCAAATTCATCACCTTGATTATGGTCAAATCCAGCTCGGCGCATACAGCAAACACCATCAACCCCAAGGAATTACCCCAACAATGCGTCAGATTGCGGCTGACTTTGAGCAAGCCAATATTCCGATTCAGCTTTCTGAGAATTTACTCCTTTCCCGGTGGCAGAAATTGGTGTGGAATATTCCTTATAATGGTCTATCTGTCGTATTAGATGCCACAACTGATGCAATTATGAAGGATACTCATGGATATCAGATGACGGAACAACTGATGGGAGAAGTTGTAGCCGGGGCGGCGGGGTATGGTTTAGAGATAAAAGAGAGTTTTGTTCAAAAGATGTTGGATTATACGATGAAGATGAAACCCTATCGTACCAGCATGAAAATCGACTATGATTGTCATCGTCCCTTGGAAGTAGAAGCTATGTTTGGCAACCCAATCCGGGCGGCGCAAAGGGTTGGAGTTGCGGTTCCCCAAATAACCATGCTCTATCAACAATTAAAATTTTTAGATGCTAGAAATATCACGATTGGTGATTAGGGATTAAATCCTGACGTGCCATGGTTTATGTGTAGGGGCGGGTTTAGGACTTTCATGTCGCTATTGCTGATAACTTTTAGGTAAAACCCGCCCTGACTAAGTTTTGATTTTTGCCCACAATTGCCATGCTCTAAACAAAGGAGTTTTAGCCATCGTTTCATTCAAAACTCACGGATATCTCAACAGCATCCTGTTCCGTTAAGCCGAAATATTGAGCGCGAATGGTTTTTCCTGATTCTACGGGCATTAACGGTGTTATTGTTCCTAAGGATAATAAATCGCCTTTTTTCAGTCGCTTACCCCCTGATTTCAGGTCATCCCGCAACCATAAAACAACATCTAAGGGATGTTCTAATAATACATTGCTTGTACCTGTGGCTAATTCTTTTCCGGTTTCATCCAGTATCACTAATTTAATATTACCTAACCGTTCTTGCCATTCTGGAGTAGCCGTCAGGGGAATCGGTTCACCCACAATTCCTAAACGCGCCCCCACATTAATCGCGATTAAGTCAGCAGCGTCTAATTTTATCCCCGATTCATAGATTAAATCCGGCAATTCAATAAACGGAATGACTGCATCTAAGGCGGCTAAAACCTCTTGGCGAGTCGTCGCTTGATTAATCGCCTCACTCCCCACTCTCACGATTAAATCCCCTTCAAACAGTGGACGTGCGCCAAAATTAGCGGGTACGATTGACCCAGTGGGTAGGAGCATTTGTGCTAAGAGAATCCCGCGTAAGGGATGAGAGACATTAAACTGTTTTTGCGCGGTTGTACTCGTGAGTCCTGCCTTGTAACCGATACTTTGTCCTAAAATAGGAGTGAGTTTTTCTATGAAGCGATCGCGTAATTGTTCGGCTTCAGTTACAGTTAAGTTGGGTGGTGCTGTTTCTAGGGGGATGCGGTTGAGGTAATGGGTGACTAATTCGTCCAGGAATCGGGAATCCGGCGTTATCACCCCGCCAGTATCCTGGGTTTGACAAGGGGTGCGTTTCCGGCTTTCTGTTGCTTGAACAGCGCCTAGCCCAAAAATTTGACCCCCTAACAAAATTGTGAGAATAGCAGATTGCCAATAGTGTTTAGTCATTGGTCATTCGTCCTTTTTTTGTTCCCTTATCTTCCTAAGGTTTCACGGGAGGGGTGGGCGCGAGTTACATCTGGGTTCAACCGAAAAGATAATAGTGAAAAGAGCCCCTACACTATTTGCCTATGGGGATTGGGCGAAGCTTATGCGTTGGTACGTTGGTATAAAACCGAGAAATCTGGGCGCATAAGCTTCGCCCCTACACCCTACACCCTACACCCTACACCATTTTCCATTTTTCATTTTTCAATCTTCTGGTAATCTGATTTCTTTTAATACCTCTAACCCTGCCAAAAACTCTTGCCTATGGGGATTGGGCGAAGCTTATGCGTTGGTACGTTGGTATAAAACCGAGAAATCTGGGCGCAAATGCTTCGCCCCTACAGCATTTTTCATTTTTCATTTTTCATTTTTCATTTTTCAATCTTTTGGTAATCTGATTTCTTTTAACACCTCTAACCCTGCCAAAAACTGCCGATCATTGCTAATATGAGGAAACTTCAACTGAGAATCGGGAACGCCCCGTTCTAACTGACGCTGACGCACAATGGCAAAACTACCCGGTGCTAATATCCGTAGGCGGGGCGCTGGAATATAATTATCAGGTCGCTTTACCGCATAAGACATATTCGCGTCTTGCAGTTTGCGGTCAAAACTAGCCAGAAAGGCTTGGGGATTTTCCAGATGTTGACCGGGTGCTAACTCAATATTGACTAAATAGTGAGTGGTGGTAATACTCTCCGATAGCGTCAGACAAAAGTCTTCTAAAGGTACGTCAAAGTCCTGTTGTAAGGCTTGCATCACCTGAGTTGCATGGTGTTCTGTCGTCTTCTCTGCAGTCGCCGACATTGTTCCCCCGCGACGATAGCGGAAGACAATCAAAGGCGTCTTATTGTAAAATCCAATAACTTCCACCACATCGCCAATATCGTAGCGATAAAACCCACTATAATTTGTAGTTAAAAGGCGATAGTGTTCCCCAAGTTTAACCTCAGTCGCCAGGAGAGTTTTCGGATGTTCGGCGTCCCATTGGTCTTCGGGGACAAATTCAAAGAAACCGCTTTCAATCGCCAAGACACTCCCATCGGTGTCTACATCAGGATAGATACTAAATGTGGCTTCTGCGGAGGAATAAACCGCCCCAAATACAGGCGTATCCCCAAAATAATCGCCAAAGCGGTGAAAGTAAAAATCCGATGTACCGCCGCGTGCGGTGGCGACAAAGGATAAATCTGACCAAACCCGTTTCGGGGTTAGGCGCCCCTCGTGGTTTAAAATGTCTCGTAGTTCCTGCGCCCGTTGGGGATAAGCGGACCATTGATGCTCTAATTGTGACCGAATCCCTGATTCTAAGTCTAGCCAGCCAGCAATCGTCCCTTTGTCTAAATCCCGAATTAAATCTTCGGCGTAGGTTTCCAAATAACTTGCCGTCCGCAGCAGGAGCATGGGAAAATTAGCAATGATCCCCCGCATGGTGCGATCGCGTAGAGCAAAGAGTAAACAAACATAGTGGCGGACTAGGCTATCCCCCGGTTGTAGGGTCTCAAAGGGATGGGCAAACAGTTTTTGGTACAGAAACTTTCCCATCCGCAGTACGCCAACACTAGCATAACCGTACCGAATCCCTTCTGGGGTTTGTCCCAGGGGTTGTACAGAGTTGGTAATCAAGAGTTTACCAAACTTACGGTTGCGAACTCTCAGCGCATCGGCTAAAAAACCCATACTGGTTAGATTAGCCCCGCGCAAGGAATTCTGAAACCGCTTAGTTACGGGAATCAGCTTTTTTGAACCCGTGGAACCACTGGTGAGATTGATATAAACAACGGGATCAGGGGTTAAGATATTAGACTCCCCGTTGAAAATACGTTCCGTGTAGGGTTCATAACTACTATAGGGCAAAACCGGGACGCGATCGCGAAATTGGTCAATGGTTCTAATCTCCCTCAACCCCCATTGACGCCCTAGTTCAGTATTCTGATACTGTCTCAGTAGCGTCAGCAGAAACCGTTCCTGTACCGCCTCCGTCTGATGAGTCTTATTCACGAAATTGGCTTTAACCTGTCGGGTTAGCGCGGTTAACAGGGGCAGTACATAATTTGACATAACATCCTCACACCAGTTAAATTTGAGCGGACATTGGGCATTTCTGGTTAGCCAAATCCGTTTTTAGCGATTTTCCAGACATTTGCGGCATTTTATGGTATTTTTCATACCGAACCCTTGCCCATAGTCATTTCCTTGTTTGCCAATGACCGATCACAAATTCCATCATTTTTGTCATTTCTGGCAGAAATTGTCAAGTTTTTTCAACATCCTCTCAGTCATCTTTCCCTCCCCTACTCTTTAATTTCAGTGAAACTGTTGATTGGGATGAAGTTGAACCCTTGCCAAGATGGGGTTTATTTAGTTTTTGTTCCCGATTCCTGGTTAAACCTTCCCGACATAGGCTAGAGGTTTCAGTGGCTTACCTAACCATTGACAATCTATTCTGGCGGAGTTTGATATGCTAATGAACCTTTCAATTTCTTCTGTACCGCGTGTCGATATATCCACACTCACACCCGAACAGTTTAACCAACGCTATCAACAAACGGGTACACCTGTCGTCATTACCGGATTGCTGGAGAATGAACCGGACTGGACTTTGGAGTATCTTTGTGCAAAGATTGGCGATTGTCAGGTTATCGTTCGGAATTATCAGCGGGCTAAGTATAAGACCGGACAGTCTAAACGTTCTCCTGTAGGCAGTGGTGTTGCGTTAGAAACAATGGGATTCTCGAACTATGCCGAACTTTTACGCTGTGGTAACGTTCAAGAGAATGACCTTTATCTAGGAAAACTTCCCCTAAAAAATACAACCCTGACGAATACATCGGGCTGGAAAAGCTTGGGCAAAAAACTGGGGTTAACTCATCCCGTCACTGATTTTAAAATGTATATGGGTTCAGGCATCCATCACTCTGGATTGCATTACGATATTATGGACAATACCCTCATCCAACTTCATGGGGTCAAAAAAATTATCTTATTTCCTCCCTCTCAAACTTACAATCTTTATCCCTTTCCCATTCTCGGTCATTTACGCCATGGGATGAAATTGCGGTGCTGTTTTAGTCAGGTGTCCTTAGAGCAGCCAGATTTTGCCGCTTTTCCTAAATTAAAGCAAGCCCTAGAACATAAACAAGAGGTGATTCTAGAACGAGGAGACACATTATACTTACCGTCTGGATGGTGGCATGATGTGAGTGGAATTGATGATACCATAATGTGTTCAGTCAATCGATTTTGGCGCATTTATCCCACCAGACGTGCTTGGCTGAATTGGCAGAAATGGCGTTCTATCCTGGGGGTTTTATGTGCTATTCCTTATATAGGAGGCAATTTAATCGCGGCTTTATTTCAGCCTGATCCCCAACCAAGGATTCGCCAAATCTTGTACAGAATTTAATAGCTAAAATGGTGGCATAGATTTTACGATTAAATCGGGCGCACGGGGCGTGCATTGGTGTCAACTTAAGTCACAACCCTTACTCATTCTAGTTTCCAGCTTTAGGGTGGAAATGCTCCTTAAGCGGCTCCATCCGCTTGTCAAAGGAGGCGGAGCCTCAACAGAGGCATTCCCAGGCATAGCCTGGGAACGAGAGTGATGGTAGGGGCGGGTTTCACGATTAACATTGATTGACACCTAACAGATGTCTCTAAACCCGCCCAGATTACCAGTTTGGATAATTCACAACGGTGATTTGCCATGCCTTCCTGTTCCAGACGTAACATGCTACGTCTCTATTATGTTTGAAAATAATCATGCAATAAAAGAATTAATTTTATGCATTCAGCGCATATTTAAGCGAATTTTGTAATTAAATATACGAAACATCTCAGGCAAGGGTGTGATTGTTGTACCTGAGAGCGGGGAACCGTAAACAAATTACTTCGGTTAATTGAGAGCGATGGAAAAGGGTACAAGTCTATCCTTGAGCGATGATTGCCTTAGCCATTGACGAATTCAGTGGATGAGAAAATTGCTCGATTAAATTAGACCCCCATGCTGAAATTTTTACACATAGGTAAGTAACTGATGCTGCAAGAATTATGGTCATTTCGCGGTCGATACCGCATCTTACATCTAACTTGGTTTGCCTTCTTTCTCTCATTTGTCATTTGGTTCAATTTCGCCCCATTAGCGACAGCCGTACAAGAAGACTTAGGTTTAAGTGCGGCACAAATTCGGACATTGGCAATTTGTAACGTAGCGCTGACTGTACCGGCTCGGATTATTATCGGCATGTTACTCGACCGTTTTGGTCCACGGTTAACCTACTCCGTACTGCTGATTTATGCAGCAATTCCTTGTATCGCCTTCTCCCTCGCTCAAAACTTTAGCCAATTAGTGATCAGCCGTTTAGCCCTAAGTATTGTGGGCGCAGGCTTTGTGATTGGTATCCGCATGGTGGCGGAATGGTTCCCCCCCAAAGAAATTGGCTTGGCTGAAGGAATTTATGGGGGATGGGGTAACTTTGGTTCCGCCGCATCCGCCTTTACCCTACCCACGATTGCGGCGTTATTGACGATTGGCGCAGGGGGTGGAATGGTCAACTGGCGACTCGCGATCGCACTTACAGGTATTATTGCAGCAATCTATGGCATCATCTACTACAGAAGCGTTCAAGATACCCCTCCTGGTAAAGTTTATCAGAAACCCAAGCGTCACGGTGGCTTAGAAGTCACCACAAAGCGGGACTTTGGATTCTTGATGCTGATGAATGTTCCTCTGGTGGGGATTCTGGCTGTCTTGGCTTGGCGCTTGAGTCAAGTGGGTTTCTTAGATAAAACGGGATTAATTATTACCTGGTTAGCGCTGTTGGGGTTATATCTGTTCCAAGCTTATAAATGCTGGGATGTAAATAAAGAATTGATGACGGCTAAAAAACGGTATCCTGTTGAGGATCGGTATAACTTCTCTCAAGTCGCCCTTCTGGAATTAACTTATGTGGTTAACTTCGGTTCAGAATTAGCCGTTGTTTCCATGCTTCCCGCCTTTTTTGAAGGAACATTTGGGTTAAGTAGGCAATTAGCGGGAATGATTGCAGCTAGCTATGCGTTTATGAACCTAGTTTCACGTCCCGGTGGCGGATTAATTTCAGATACCCTAGGAAGCCGTAAATGGACGATGACGGTGTTAACAGGGTGCATGGGGATTAGTTATCTGATGATGAGTACCGTAAATGGGAGTTGGTGGCTACCTGGTGCTGTCATTCTCACTATGGGTTGTTCCTTCTTTGTTCAAGCCGGTGAAGGGTCTACCTTTGCTATGGTACCGTTAATCAAGCGCCGAGTCACGGGTCAGATTGCGGGTAATGTTGGGGCGTATGGTAATGTTGGTGCTGTGGCTTATTTGACTCTATTCAGTTTGCTCCCTGAAGGCGATATCGGTAACCGAATTTTCTTCCAAACCTTAGGAGTTACTGCATTAGTTGTTACCTTCCTCTGTTGGTTCTTCCTCAGAGAACCTAAAGGATCTTTTGCGACGCATCATGAAGGTGAAGAAACCGAAATGGCACTCGAAAGTCTGCCGGTTCTGGCGGATGAACAACACCATTGATGGTTAATTATTAATTGTTAAATCTGTAGAGACGTAGCATACTACGTCTCTTATCGGTAATTGGGATTAGTTTATCAATGGATAATTAATAATTGATAATTGACAATTGATTAATTGGGTCTAAAACCTCTATGCATTACCCACATTTTTCTTAAACATGAATGGTACTGACTGGTATGCTGGTGGGCAGTGCCCACCCTACGGTATATCAAGGGTGGAGGCGATTCCAAAAGGCTGAACTGTCCTCTATTATCTCATAGTGAAATACGCAAAAGATATGACTTCTAAATTTTAATTACCTGTTCCCTATTAAGAGTTCCCTGAAAAAATCCATGACTGAATCAACAAAAACCCTTTGTCCCTATTGCGGTGTGGGCTGTGGTTTAGAGGTAACGCCACCCGCCCAACTCGGTCAAGCCACCCATCGCGATAGTGAAGGAACACCAATATGGCGAGTGCGGGGCGATCGCGCTCATCCCTCCAGCCAGGGAAAGGTTTGTGTCAAGGGAGCGACGGTGAGCGAATCCTTGGATAAAAACCGTCTGAAATATCCGATGATGCGAGACTCCCTAGATCAGCCATTTCGACAAGTCAGTTGGGATGAAGCCCTAGAGCGCATCGTCTTGCAACTGCAAACTGTCCGCTTTACCCAAGGACCTGAAGCCATCTGTATGTATGGTTCTGGTCAATTTCAAACCGAAGACTATTATATCGCCCAAAAATTACTCAAAGGTTGTCTGGGTACAAACAATTTTGACGCCAATTCTCGCCTCTGTATGTCCTCCGCCGTCTCAGGTTATATCCAGAGTCTCGGCTCAGATGGACCCCCCTGCTGCTATGAGGATTTAGAACAAACCGATTGTGCCTTTTTAATCGGTACAAATACAGCCGAATGTCACCCAATCGTATTTAATCGCCTGCACCAGCATTGTAAAAAGAACCGTAAGGTGAAAATGATTGTGGTTGACCCCCGGCGTACTCCCACCGCAGAAGCTGCCGATTTACATCTAGCGATTCGCCCGGGTACGGATATTGATCTGCTGAATGGAATTGCCCATTTACTCATGCGTTGGGGTAAAATTAATACCCTATTTATTGATGAATGTACAAGAGACTTTCCCCTCTACGCCGATATCATTCGCCACTATCCCCCCGAACTTGTGGCGCGTAAATGTGGGATAAGGTTAGATGAACTGGAGACAGCGGCTCGATATTGGGGTGATTCCCAACGGGTGCTATCTTTGTGGTCAATGGGAATGAACCAATCCTCGGAAGGAACCGCCAAAGTCCGCACGTTGATTAATTTACACCTGATGACCGGAACCATTGGTAGACCGGGAGCTGGACCCTTTTCCCTCACCGGACAACCCAATGCGATGGGGGGGCGGGAAGCGGGGGGACTGGCACATATTCTCCCCGGTTATCGCTTGGTGAAGAATCCCCAACATCGGGCAGAATTGGAACAGTTGTGGGGACTCAAGCCGGGACAAATTTCCCCAGAACCGGGTTTAACGGCTTGGGAGATGATCCTGGGGTTAGAGACGGGGGCGGTAGGGTTCCTCTGGATTGCGGCGACGAATCCGGCGGTGAGTATGCCAGATTTAGAACGCACGAAAGCGGCGTTGAATCAGTCACCGTTTACGGTGTATCAGGATGCCTATTATCCCACAGAAACAGCAGCCTATGCTCATGTCATCCTTCCCGCGGCTCAGTGGAGTGAAAAAACGGGAACGATGACGAATTCTGAACGGGTGGTAACCTTATGTCCCCAATTCCGTTACCGAGTTGGCGAAGCTAGAGCCGATTGGGAAATCTTTGCTGAAGTTGGGAGGCGTTTAGGGTTTAGGGAACAGTTTGACTTTGCGGATTCGGCGGCGGTGCATCGGGAGTTCGTGCAACTCACCCGGGGGCGGGTTTGCGATATGACGGGTATTAGCTATGAGCGGTTACAGGAGGGTCCGATTCAGTGGCCCCATCCAGAGGAAAACCCGGATGTAGGGGCGGGTTTTACTGATAACGTTTTGCCCACAACCCCTAATGTGACTAAACCCGCCTCGACAAATTCCAAACGATTGTATACGGATTGGCGCTTTCCCACCGCTGATGGACGGGCAAAGTTTGCTGCGTATCACTCACGGGGATTGGCAGAACCCCCTGATTTGAATTATCCTTTAGTCTTGACAACGGGACGCCTTTATGGTCACTGGCACACCCAAACTCGGACGGGTCATATTCCCAAGATTCAGAAAATGCATCCACAACCGTTTTTGGAAATCCATCCCCGTGATGCCCAGAAACTAGGGATTGAAGAGGGGAATTGGGTAGAGGTGCGATCGCGTCGCGGCAAAAGTCGTTTTCCGGCGAAAGTTACTTCTGCGATCGCGCCAGGGACAATATTTGTCCCCATGCATTGGGGGGCGCTGTGGGCAGCGAATTCAGAAGCAAACACCTTGACGCACCCAGAGTCTTGTCCGGATTCTGGACAACCGGAGTTAAAAGCTTGTGCGGTGCAGTTGAGTTTAGTGCCAGAATCCTCAGAGGTGTTATGGGAACAGGAGGTTGAGCAACAGTCAATTTTGGGCAAATAAACCCGATTTGATTGTCCACCTGGAAACCGTAGGGGCGCATGGCGTGCGCCCGATTCAATGGTAAAATTTATTCCACCATTTTAGCTGTGTCACGCCGCCATCGTGGGAGGTTGGAGATGCGATCGCGCTGGATATCATGTCCTAGATTGACTCAAATTAACGGGAATTTCGATAATAAATTCTGTGCCTTTGCCTAAGCCAGAAATACAGCTAATTTTCCCCTGGTGTTTGTCTACGATAATCTGATGACTTACCGCTAAGCCTAAACCGGTGCCACTCCCGACAGGTTTGGTGGTGAAAAAAGGGTCAAAGATATGCTGAAGCACGTTCTCACTCATGCCAATTCCGTTATCGCGAATCCGAATAATAATGGATTGGGGATTAGGGATTGGGGATTGGGTGAAGCATTGGCATTGGGATGTGGGCAGAAAACCGGGATATCTGGGCGTGAATACTGACGCTCTTTTCATCTCTACCGCTTCACTAACGCCCCTAAGAATACATGCTCCTTCGCTTTGTTCAAGGGTTTTACTGATCTGTTCTGCTTTTGTATGATTAGAGACTGCAGTCGTGATTGTAATCAACCGAGGTTCGGGTTGGCAGTCTAAGGCTTCAATCGCATTATCAAAGATACTGATAAAGACTTGATTTAACTGACTGGCATAACAGGTAACCTGGGGAAGTTGACTATAGTGTTTAATCACTTGAATTTCCGTGCGATTGCCTTGATCCCGGAGTCGGGGCTGTAACATGAAGAGGGTGTTATCTATACCTTCATGGATATCAACGGGTTTTAACTGAGCTTCATCCAACTTAGAGAAGGTTTTGAGCGATCGCACAATTTTCTCGATGCGTTCAACGCCTATTTGCATAGACTTGATCAGCTTATGCCAATCCCCGACGAGAAACTCTAAATCGAGATCCTCACTCAGTTGCTCAATCTCGGCGGTGGGGTGAGGATAGGTTTGCTGATACAGGTGTAGGAGTTTTAATACGTCTTGGAAATAAGCGTGGGCATAGGTAATATTGCCATGGATAAAATTGGCGGGGTTATTGATTTCATGTGCCACACCTGCAACCATGCGCCCTAAACTGGACATTTTCTCGGTTTGGATGAGTTGAGCTTGGGTGAGTTTCAATTCTTTTAGGGTTTCTTCTAGCGCCTGAGCTTTTTCCCGTTCCCGGGTTTCCGATGCTTGTAATGCTAGTTCTATTTGTTTGCGATCGCTAATATCCCGGTGAGTACCTGTCATCCGCATCGGTAAACCGTTTTGATCATCAGCGACGACTTTCCCATAATTGGAAATCCATTTATACACCCCGGATTTAGTCAGCAGTCGATAGTCCAATTTATAGGGAATGGAGTGATCTTTTAAATGCGCCTGCAATAGTTCCATCACCCCAGGTTGATCATCGGGATGGATCAGGTTTTTCCAAGTATTGACATGTCCTGAGAGTTCATCATACTCATAGCCGAGCATATCAAACCAGTGACGGGAGAAATACACATCTCCGGTATTAATATTCCAATCCCATAACCCATCTCCTGAAGCGTCTAAGGCGAGTTGTAAGCGTTCTTCACTTTCGCGTAAGGCGGCTTGCGATCGCGTCCGTTCGATGGCAATCTTGGCAAGGTAGAGGGTTTGGTTAATTAAGGCTTGATCCAGGTGAGTTGCGGTTTGCGGGTAGTCATAATAACCGGCAAAGGTGCCTAATATGTTGCCATTACGGGATAAAATCGGTACAGACCAACAGGCTCTGAGTCCATGAGATAAAGCTAAGTCTTTATAATTTGCCCATAACGGATCAGTAGCAATATCCGTGACAATAACCGTTTCCTGGCGATAAGCCGCCGTACCACAGGAACCTACACCCTCACCAATTTCCACACCATCGATCGCTTGGTTGTATTCCTGGGGGAAACTAGGAGCCGCACCTAAGCGCAGTTTACCTTGTTCATCGACTAAGAGAAAAGAACAGCGCATTTGCTCAGACTGTTCCTCAACAAACCGAGCTAACGCTGCCAAAATATCCGGGAGGGGCGCATCTGAAGCGATGCACTGCAAGATATAATTTTGTTGTGCCAGCAACATCTCCGCTTCTTTGCGATCGCTAATATCAATCGCAGCACCTAGGGTTTGTCGCGTTGTCCCGTCTGCATTCTGTTTAAACACCGTCTCTTGGGCAAATAGCCAACGCCATTCCCCATTTTTGTGGCGCATCCGGTATTCTAACTCAAAGACTTCACCCACTTGGGCATATTTAATTCGGTTTTGATGATCCGTGAGGATGGCAAAATCATCGGGATGCATCAGCATTGAGAGAACCTGGTTCCCCATGTCCTGGATTTGGGCGGGGGTGTAGCCTAAAATAGTAGAGATTTCCCGGTTAGCATAGACATTGCGCCGCTCTATCCAATCATGAACATAAATAATATTGGGATTGGCATCATTAATCGCCTGTAACCAGCGCTGAGACTCTTGCAAAGCTTGATCCAGTTGCTGGCGTTCAATTCCCACCGCGATTTCATTCGCAACCGAGGCGAGGGTATCCAGGGTGTTTGGGGATAAAGGATGACGGGAAAACATCCCCATTACCCCCACAAGTTCATCTTCAACAATTAGAGGATAGCCAGCAAAGGATACAATACCTTCCCGTTGCGCCCATTCTGGATCACTGAGTTCGGGATCACTCAGGATATCATTGCTAAAGTGGGGTTGGCGTTGACTGGCGATGCGACCAATTTTCGACTCACCCAGGGGCACTCTAGCATGAGTGCCATTAAGATGGGTGTATAGTCCCGCCGAGGCTTGTAACTCCAGGATATTTTCCCTTGAGTTGAGCGTCCAAATTCGGGCAAAGGCGACATTTAGGTGTTGAACAAAAGCCTGAGTACAGCGAAACAGCATCCTGGATAAATCACTTTCCTGACTCAAGGCAAATCCGATATCTGAACGCAAGGCTAAGCGCCGCGCATGTTCCGTCAACTGTGCTTGTGCAAGTTGGCGATGGCGAATTTCTTGGTGCAACTGGGCGTTTTGTTCCTGAAGTTGCTGGGTTAATAATTTGAGATGCAGGTGAATTTTGACCCGCGCTAATACCTCATCCAGTTGAATCGGTTTACTAATATAGTCTACTGCCCCTAAGGACAATCCTTTGACTTTTGCCTCAGTATTCGACGTATCCACCGCCGCTGTCATAAAAATGACGGGGATATCCTGCGTCTTCTCCCATGCTTTGAGATGACGACAGGTTTCAAAGCCATCCATTTCCGGCATCATCACATCGAGTAAGATCAGATCGGGATTAAGTTTTTCTAGGAGTTTGAGCCCTTGCACACCACTTTTAGCTATCCGCACCTCAAAGCCAGCGTCTCTCAAAAAGTCCGAAACCAGTTTCAGATTTTCGGGCGTATCGTCGATGACGAGAATTTGTGGCTCTCTTGAACAATTCTCCATCTCTCCACAGACGTTCGTCAACTCGTTGAGGGAATCTGGATTTAACTTAGATTTTTGATAAAGTGACATTTTATATTAGTTTCCCTTGCCCAGTACTGCTATTCTATTCGCTTTGCCCAAGTATAGGGAAGATAGGCAATTATGAATTTACTCAATATTTATTTAACTTTCCCAGTCACCTTTGTAGGTTGGGTTGAGGAACGAAACCCAACGCCATCGTTAGCCTGTTGGGTAACGCTATCGCTCTACCCAACCTACGAGAACATTTTGTGCAAAACTGACCTGCTCCATCACAAAACTTCCTAGTTTAACGGCAACTTCATCAAATCTTTACTTGTCTCCTTGGATTTGTCGGAATAAAGTAATCCATAGTATATTTTTCAGTTTACAGCACCATTTTAATGAGAGTCATGCATTACATTTTCAAGTAAATTGCAGTTACCGCTGCGACTTCGGCGGCTTTATCGATGGCGATCGCTCAACAAGCCCAAGCGATCTCGTTCAACTTTAATTGGCAGGGGGATACGGGTTATTCAGCAACGGGGATGTTCAGCTA
>NZ_JAVJZI010000024.1:0-3568 GCF_040223135.1 Coleofasciculus sp. G3-WIS-01 | reverse complement strand
TCTTGGGTGTCATGACCAAAGGAAGCGTAGCCAACCTTGCCAGATGGTAGGTTACTCTTTTTTACGGCTGAGTCTGCACGCTCACCCCACCTACCCAAAATGCTTAGTTTTGGGTAGTTGTGGGTAGACATTTACGAGCGGCTCCTACAGTATTTCAGGTTATCCAAATTTTAATATGCAATTACATTGGTGCTTTGCTAAGCTGCATCCTTTTTTTAGGGTTGTATCAGGAGCGAGAGCTATGGCTTAAGCCTAAAGCCGAAAGGGTTTCCCAATGTAAATCGGCACTTGTTTCTGACTCGCCAATTCACCAATGACCAATAACAACGAACCGATAACGACACTTGACGGAGTAAATTTGTACAACTCATATAAGCGCCGAGCCACAATCCCTCTCAAATAAGGCTATTTAATCGTTTTCCCATTCTTCGGAACCAATTAAATCACCAATCCGGTCTCTAAGCAAGAAATCACACTGTTCTAGTTCGCATTCGATACATACCCACTCGCGAGCTGGAATGTACTGACAAAGAACGTAGATGGGCTGTTGACGGCTGACCACTCCTTTTTCCACGAGTTGACGTGCTTCTTCTTGAATCACATCAATGGAGTATCGAATAGAGGGAGTAGAGGGAGCAGTTTGAAGACTCATCGGGCTCATAGATACCATCCTGACTAAAAACTAAGCTACGTTCTAACTATATACGAATTTGGCTAGCCTGAAAAGGTATCTCGTTCCGTATAGAAAGTTACAAAGATATTCGAGTTATGAATAAAAAGTACCAAAGATACAAATTGTTTCACGATTTAGTCGATAGCGAGTAAAAGCTGAAACCCTTGCTATACCGTTAAATTGGCAGTTGATAGTGGGGCTGCCTCTGAGATCCCTCTCTCGATCATGGCAAGTTAATTAATAAAACTTAAATAAACTCTGTTAAGTTATAATCAGATTCAATCTGATCAAATAATACCTCAAGTGCGATCGCCTGCGCCTCTGGCATCTGTCCGTAGGAATAAACATAAGGCGTCTGGGCGGGGAGGTCAGGTAAGAACTGCTCTAAGGTGTATGGACTACCGTAAATCACCAATGCCTCTAAAGCTTGATCCGTTAATAATCGCTGTAGCCAATCCGCAGCCACATCAGTTAAAGAAGCTGTACTCCGAAACGGATTTCCACGAATGAAAAGCTGTAGCAGCGTCGGAATCGGGCGCTCATTGTGATCCCTCGGCATCGGTGGCGTATGGCAATCCACCCATTGCAATTGGTAGCCAAACTGTTGGGGTAGGGTAACGGCTGGAGCATTTCGCCCCAAAACATCACAGGTTAAAATATCATCCACAATGATCAGGTTGCGCCCCTGGCGACTATTCTGGAGTGGTTTTGAGCGCAGGGGTAGGGAACCGCCAACTTGTTGAGAATCACGGAGGATATTAGTAACCGTAGAAATGGCAGTCGGTTGAGCCAGATGACCCAGAAACGATAAGGGTTGAGCTTGATCACTTCGGTTCCCTGACACCTGTGTCCCCCGGCTGATCTTCGCCTTCGCCTGCCAAATCCGTTCCACAGATGCCAGAATGCGATCGCGGGAAATCCGTCCTGCCGCTACAGCATCACAGACGGCTTGAATGGCGGTTTCTGGGTTAACGGGCATGAGTAAAATATCAGCCCCAGCTTCAACCGCTTTTACAGGGGCTTCCGTTGCGCCATAGCGATTAGTGATCGCACCCATAATTAAGGCATCGGTGACTATCAACCCCTCAAACCCCAACTCTTGGCGCAGAAGTTGGGTTAAAACTTTTTCTGATAACGTCGCTGGATAGTGATCATCCAAGCTAGGGATCAACAGATGAGCCGTCATCACCGCATCCACACCCGCAGCCATAGCCGCTTGAAACGGGGGAAACTCCACCTGTGCCATTCGCGATCGCGACTGGGATAAGATCGGTAAATCTAAATGGGAATCGCTCGCGGTATCCCCATGACCGGGGAAATGTTTCGCCGTGGTTAACACCGGATAATCTTGCGTCCCTCGGATAAACTGACAAGCCAATTGACTCACGATTTCCGGCGTCTCACCATAAGCCCGCACATTAATTACCGGGTTTTGGGGGTTATTATTAACATCTACAACAGGCGCAAGAATCCAGTTAATCCCAATCGCTAAGGCTTCTTGGGCAGTAATTGCGCCCTTTTGTTTAGCATAATTTTGGGCTTTTTGCAAATCCTGACGGGCAATCGCCCCTATTGCCATCGGTGGCGCAAACCAAGTCGCCCCAGCAAAGCGTTGACCGACCCCTTCTTCAATATCGGCGGCAATCAACAAGGGGATTTGGGCATACCTTTGTAATTGTTGCGATCGCAGCGCTAGTTCTCCAGCACTCGCACCCAGTAAAATCACGCCTCCCACCCCCAAATCCTGTATCCAATGCTGCAACCTAGCGGCGGGAGGTTCCCAAGCCGGGTACTGAATTTGGTGGTCAAACAGGTAGCCAGATGAGCGCACCACAACCATCTGTGCCACCTGTTGTGCCAAGGAGAGAGACTGGATATCGGGTAAGGAATTCACTCGTTTTCTTCTGCCTCAGGAACCTGATCATCGAGTTCCTTACTATGACGTTCTTGTGAGAGTTGATTCAGCAGTGTCAACATGCGAGCGCCGCGTTCCAAGCCTTGGTCTTCAATAAAGACGACCTCTGGGGTACGACGCAAGCGCACCCGCCGACCTAATTCGCGACGGACAAAACCCGTAGCTGATTGTAAACCCGCCATCGTTTCCGATTTTGCCTCTTCGGTGCCATAGATTGAGACATAAATTTTGGCATGTTGCAAGTCACCCGAAACATCGACATCCGTAACGCTGACCATCCCAGCACCGACACGGTCATCTTTGATATCGTGTAACAACATTTGACTGACTTCCTGCTGAATCAGCGAGGAAACCCTAGACACACGGCGATTTGTAGCCATAACGCCCCCTTTACTATGAGTATGGGCAGTTGGAGACCAACGATTTCTAGTTTGACATACTGACCCGCTAAACTGGGTTGAGTCCTAGCATGGCACGCAGGGTGAAAGCCAGGAATAAAAACGTCCCCACCACCAAACCCACCAGCGCGATCGCACTCACGGGATTACTCAATACCGGCTTAAAGCGCTCAAATAGGGCAAAGAAGATGCCCAAGGTTATGCTAATCAGGTAACGGGGGTAACGGCTAATATTTTGCAAAAAGTCTTTCATTGCAACTTGCTACTATCTTTAAAATGACAAATGACGAAATTTTAGCATTTTGGTTTGGAACGCCCGATGACCCAGCCTCTCGGAAGCCTCGTCAGGCTTGGTTTACCAAAAATCCCGCCTTTGACGAAGAGGTGCGATCGGATTCATCGGTTGTTTGTTGGCATCGATTAGAAAAACGTAGTTTGACATAATTGGTCGGTTTGACCAGTCCTTAAGTAATGTGTGCTTCGGGGATGTTAGAGTCTGGCTTGTTCTGGTTGAAACACTTGCTCTATAAACCTTTCGAGCATTCCTTAATCTCAACCGACAGAGAAGAGCGAACTAGCGAA
>NZ_JAVJZI010000020.1:0-16922 GCF_040223135.1 Coleofasciculus sp. G3-WIS-01 | reverse complement strand
GCTTTCAAACTATTGATTTTTCTAGGTTCGGTCGCTTGAGTCGTCGTTGCCTTCGTTTCAAGCGCATTTACCAATGTAGTGCCTATTTCAGAAGTTGTCAACCTTTTCTGAAAGTTTTTTTTGAGAAAAGCTGAAACCCTTTCCCAGAAGGGGATCTGAGCTATGCTTAAATCTAGGGCTAACCCGACCAGCTTGAGAAAATTACCCCCGTTTGCCAAATGAGAGCTTTACCGCCATTGATCCTGCTAGATCCGATCCTCCAGAATTGGTTGTTAGAGGATATCGGTCGAGGCGATCGCACAACTCAGGGGTTATGGAATGCCTCAGACAAAATGATCCAAGCCGAGTGGACGGCTAAACAAAGTGGAGTCATAGCCGGATTGCCGATCGCGAAACGGTTCTTCCAACTCTTAAGCGATCAAACAAGTTTTGTGGCTGTTGTGGCTGAGGGGGAAGACTGTAATCCAGGACAGGTAGTTGCTCGTTTACAGGGGTCCATGGATACCCTATTGATGGGAGAACGAGTGGCTCTCAACCTAGCGATGCACTTAAGTGGGATTTCTACCCTCACCCGCAAGTATGTGGATCAACTCACCGATTTTCCCACTCAACTCGTCGATACCCGTAAAACCACTCCTGGGCTGAGACTGCTCGAAAAATATGCTACCCAAGTCGGCGGTGCAATCAATCACCGTTTTGGGTTAGATGACGCCGTGATGATCAAAGACAATCATATAGTGGCAGCAGGTAGCATAAAAGAAGCGATCACTCATATCCGGACTCAAATGCCCTACCCCCTGAGGATTGAAGTCGAAACAGAAACTCTGGAGCAAGTGACAGAAGCGCTAGATCAGGGGGCTGACATCATCATGCTGGACAATATGCCATTGGAGAGGATGCGACAGGCTGTACAGATGATTCGCGCCAAAAATGACAGACTGAAAATAGAAGCCTCTGGGAATATCACCCTAGAAACCATTCGTGCTGTAGCCCAAACCGGTGTAGACTATATTTCCACGAGTGCCCCCATCACTCGCTCCACTTGGCTGGATTTAAGTATGAACTTACTGCACGAAAATCGGATTTAATCCCTAATTTTTTGAGCAAGCCATTTTTAGGATTTTTGGCAACGTCTTATCGTTTCAACACTTTACCTAGCGCAATGACTTCAACCTTGGAACAACTAAAAGCCAAATTTGAGCAAGCATTGATTGCTGCTTTTGGTGAAACGATGGCGGGTACAGATCCCATGTTAGTTCCCGCCAGTAATCCCAAATTTGGTGATTATCAATCCAATGCAGCACTCTCTCTGGCAAAACCGCTAGGTCAACCCCCAAGAGCGATCGCACAGACGATCATTAACCATCTCGATGTTGCGGATATCTGCCAATCCCCCACAGTAGCTGGACCCGGTTTTATTAATTTCACACTCAAACCAGCCTACTTAGAAACCAAGCTAAATAAGATTCTCACGGCGCCTCGGTTAGGTGTAGAACCTGCCAAGCAGCCCCAGCAAGTTGTTGTGGACTTTTCCAGTCCAAACATTGCCAAAGAAATGCATGTGGGTCATCTGCGCTCCACGATTATTGGAGACTGCATTGCACGTATTTTGGAATTTCGAGATCATGATGTCTTGCGCCTCAATCATGTCGGAGATTGGGGGACTCAGTTTGGCATGTTAATTACCTATCTTCGGGAAGTTTGCCCAGAAGCCTTAACCACGGCTGAGGCTGTCGATATAGGAGATTTAGTCAGTTTTTATCGACAAGCTAAAAAACGGTTTGATACCGATGGAGCCTTCCAAGAAGCTGCACGACAGGAAGTCGTGAAACTGCAAGCTGGAGCTGAAGATACCACAAGAGCTTGGCAATTGCTGTGTGAGCAATCCCGACGGGAATTTCAGGTCATTTATGACTTATTGGATGTTCATCTCACAGAACGGGGTGAATCATTTTATAACCCCTTACTTCCAGAAGTCGTCAAAGATTTAGATACATCAGGCTTATTAGTGGAAAATCAAGGGGCTAAGTGTGTTTTCTTAGCAGGATTTACGAATAAACAAGGTGAACCTTTACCCTTAATTGTGCAAAAGTCGGATGGGGGTTATAACTATGCCACAACTGACTTAGCGGCACTACGATACCGGATTCAGCAAGATGGGGCAAATCGGATTATTTATGTTACCGATGCTGGACAAGCGAATCATTTTGCCCAAGTGTTTCAGGTCGCACAACGGGCAGGTTGGCTGCCAGAAAATGTTGAAATAGTGCATGTTCCCTTTGGATTAGTGCTAGGAGAAGACGGGAAAAAGCTGAAAACTCGGTCGGGAGAGACAGTGCGATTGCGGGATTTATTAGATGAAGCGATCGCGCGATCGCGTGCTGATCTGGAAACTCGCATCCACGAGGAAGAGCGCCAAGAAACCGAGGAGTTCATTAATCATGTGGCTCAAGTGGTTGGGATTGCGGCGGTAAAATATGCTGACCTCAGTCAAAATCGCACCAGCAATTATGTCTTTAGCTTCGATAAGATGCTATCGCTCAAAGGAAATACAGCACCATATCTGCTGTATGCTTATGCCCGGATTCAAAGTATTGGTCGCAAAGGTGGCGTTGATTTTGAGCAGTTAAGAACAAATTCTCAAGTCTCATTGTCAAAAGATCAAGAAGTTGCATTGGCTAAGCATCTATTACAAGTCAGCGAGGTGATTAAAGAAGTTGAGCAAGAGTTGTTACCTAATCGTCTTTGTCAGTATCTATATGAATTGAGCGAGAAATTCAGTCAATTTTATGATCAATGTCCTGTGCTTAAAGCCGAGGAACCCGTGCGAACATCACGATTAATATTGTGTGACCTAACGGCTCGAACCTTAAAACTGGGATTATCATTACTTGGTATTGGGGTACTAGAACGGATGTAGAAATACCTCTTTTTCCTCACGGGCAATTCATCGGCGAGATGAATTGCCCTGTCTAGTTAAGCGCCGCTTCTCAATTTATCCAACACGCTGCGATCTTCTAACGTAGAGGTGTCTCCAGCCACATCTTGACCGGCGGCTAAATTCCGCAACAAACGCCGCATAATTTTACCCGATCGCGTCTTAGGCATTCCCTCAGTAAACCGAATCTCCCCAGGACGGGCAATTGCCCCAATCTCCTTAACGACATGCGCCTTGAGTTCATTTGCCAGTTCCTCTGTTGGACTATAGTCATTCTCCAACATGACAAAGGCAAAAACATCTTCCCCCCTTACCTCATCAGGTTTTCCGACCACAGCCGCTTCTGCTACCGCCGGATGGGAGACTAAAGCCGATTCAATTTCCATAGTCCCTAGGCGATGTCCAGAGGTATTAATCACATCATCTACGCGCCCCATCACCCAGAAATAACCGTCCTCATCCCGACGGGCACCATCCCCAGCAAAGTAAAAATACTGCCCTTCTTTCGGTGCAATATGTTCCCAATAAGTGCGGCGGAAGCGATCGGGATCACCATAAACCGTTCGCATCATTCCGGGCCAAGGGTGCTTAATCACCAGATATCCCCCCTGATTCGTCCCCACCGGATTGCCTTCTAAATCGACAATATCTGCCAGAATACCCGGAAACGGTAATGTAGCTGAACCCGGTTTGGTGGGAATCGCACCGGGTAGGGGTGTAATCATAAATCCCCCTGTCTCTGTTTGCCACCAGGTATCGACAATCGGACAGCGTTCTCCGCCAATAATTCGGTGATACCACATCCAGGCTTCTGGGTTAATCGGTTCACCGACGGTTCCCAAAATCCGTAAAGAAGACAAGTCTCGTGCTTTGGGATGGTGTTCACCCATTTTAATTAATGCCCGAATCGCCGTTGGTGCGGTATAGAAAATATTAACGCCGTATTTCTCCACCACATCCCATAAACAACCGGGATTCGAGGGACGGGGTGCGCCTTCATACATGAGTGTGGTAGCACCATTGGACAGAGGACCATAAACAATATAACTGTGACCCGTAATCCAACCAACGTCAGCGGTACACCAGTAGACATCGGTGTCTTTGAGATCAAATGTCCATTTTAGGGTGATATGGCTATAAAGGTTATAGCCGGCTGTGGTATGGACAACGCCTTTGGGTTTACCGGTTGTCCCAGAGGTGTAGAGAATGAACAGCATATCTTCACTATCCATCGGTTCGGCGGGACAGTCTCCCGATACCCCCGCTTGTAAATCATGCCACCAATGATCTCGCCCTGGTTCCATCTGGATTTTCTGCTGGGTGCGCTGAACCACGAGGACGTTTTCTACTGTAGGTGCGCCGTTATTGGCGAGGGCTTTATCGACTTCGGGTTTTAGGGGAACAATCTTATCTTTACGCCAACCACCATCTGCGGTGACGACTAATTTCGCTTGGGCGTCTACTAATCGGTCTTTTAACGCTTCGGAACTAAACCCACCAAATACCACTGTATGGGGCGCACCAATCCTGGCACAAGCTAGCATCGCGATCGCGGCTTCTGGAATCATGGGCATATAAATCCCCACGCGATCGCCTTTTTTCACGCCTAATTGCTTAAGAACATTGGCAAACTGACAGACTTCCCGGTGCAGTTGAGCATAGGTTAGGGTGCGGGAGTCGCCCGGTTCCCCTTCCCAAATCAAAGCGGCTTTATTCCGTCGCCAGGTACTCAGGTGTCTGTCTAGACAGTTATAGGCAATATTCGTCTTTCCCCCGACAAACCATTTGGCAAAGGGAGGTTGCCAATCTAGAACTGTATCCCACTTACTGAACCAGTGCAACTCTTGTTCGGCTAACTCCGCCCAAAATTTCAACGGGTCAGCTTTTGCCTTGTCATAGAGGCGCTGATACTCCTCCAGACTCTTGATCTGGGCATTCTGGGAAAATTCAGCCGGGGGTGGGAATAGGCGTTTTTCTTGCAGAATCGATTCGATAGTGGATTCAGACATCGTTCGCGGTTGTTATTTGCTACTGTACTCAAACTATTTTGAAGGCAGAGTTGCCTCAGTGAGCAATTTTGACGTTTTGTAAAGCTTACTTACCCCTCCATAGTGGCTGCATCATTAGTTTACCTAAATCGGCTTCACTGATAGAAGTTTGTTGATCTGTGATTTTTTTATACACAATTACTCTATTTTTATAAAAAATCATTTAATTTAAAAAAGTAGCATGGCATGGCGTAAATAGAAGACAGGACTTTTTCCTACTGTGTCTATATCTAAACTTCTCTTTGTTTACCCCCGTGAGTTCTCCATCTCAAATGAAAACGCTATATGAAAGTCGTTCAACAAACGTTTACATTACTCACGCTCAAAGAACGTCCCATTGGGGTTTGGATATTGAGTAGTTTAACAGCAGCGATAGGATTGCTGATTTTTCTCTCCTCTAACTCATCGATTGATTGGTTCGGATTAGTTTGCATTGCCTTAGCCAATTTGATGATGTTCAGTAGTCCCGTGAAAATCTGCCAATTTGACAAACAGTACCATTGGGTAGTATTTAAGCAAAAAGGTTGGTTGGGAACCAAAGTTATCCACGTTCCAATTTACCAGGTTACTGGCGTACAAGTCGAACCGCTCAATCTATTCGGGCTTCAGTTGTATCGGCTCAGGCTGATTCTTTTATCGGGAGAGCCATTCTATTTGACACCAATTCCTTCTACAGATTGTAAACTGCAACAAAAATTAGCCAGGATGATTGAAAATTTTATCAATCGCTAGGTCACGCCAACATTATAGTTTAGATTATCGCTAACATCGCCGCCATCTCCACCCCAGATAGTCCAGCACCAATGACGGCGACGGTTAGCACTTGGCGTCGAAGGTGGGGATCGATGGTTTGCACAGCACGTTGCAGACAATCACGCAGTTGCTGATCGATCGCGATCGCATTCTGTTGTGTTCGTAAGGGGAAAGCATTTTCCTTGGCTCCTTCAACGCCAAAGTATCCAGTCACACTGCCTAACGCCAAGACTAAATTACTGTAATTATAGGTTGTGCCTGAGACTAATTTTACCTCCCGTTGCGGCAAGTCAATTTCTTTTACCGTATCTTGGACAAAAATCGCACCGCTATCCTGTAACAATTGATCAAAACGGGGTACAACTTGTTGAGTATCCATTTCGCCACTGAAATATTCATAGAGCAAGGTTTTTAGTTAAATGAGTTGGGAGCATGTCACCTTTGTAGGTTGGGTTGAGGAACGAAACCCAACGCCATTGAGAGCTTGTTGGGTTTCGCTATCGCTCTACCCAACCTACTTGAGCGTTTTGTGCAAAACTGACATGCTGCCGATGAGTTGCCGTGCAAAGCTTAACTATAAAATAACCATAATTAAACCTAGAGGCTTTAAATAAATATGAACATAAATTAAATTGCTTTTGCCTCTATCTGTCAGTAGATATTTTAGAGTCTTTCGGCAATCTTGCTTCACCCTTTTTTGCTAAAATCTTGCTCTCCCCCTTTTAAGGAAGGTTGGGGGGTTCTAAATAGGTAGAAACCCGCATATAAACTGTTCTGCATTTAAAACTTAATGTTGACAAATTGTTGTAATGCGAGCAAGATGCTCGCTACCCATGCCAAATTTAAATGCGTGACAGCTTATCAGCGGATTATTGGCTTGAAAATGGGTAAAGTTTTATTTGATGTTCCGGCAGAAAACGTTTCTCCGGACATGATTGAGCAGTTGTATAGATACAAAAAAGAACGACAGCAAAGGCGTCAACGCTTGAGGCGGTAACTGTAACTTATGTGAGATCGCGCCAGTTTGCCAAAATAAATTTCCACTAAGGCTTGCACCCCGCGCCCCACCCTTGTTACCATCCCTTGAGATGACGTACTAGACCTGATTAACTGAAAATTGCGTTATCAATAAAAGAGCAGATACTATAACCTATTCTCATACGTCTTATCTTAGAACTGCTATGCCTCCTCGTTGGTCCCGCAAACCAGATCGTCGCGATGCAGCGTATCGACGCCTAGATGACCGAATGAACTTTGCTGTCCATGTCGCCGTGTTTGCGGCTTGTAATTCAGGTGTTTGGTTCGTCCGTACCATCCAGTATGCCAATTGGTCTTGGACTTACTGGGTAACGGGTATCTGGGGATTGCTCTTAGTCGGACACGCCGTTTATATCTTCGCGATCGCAGACTATACTCCCTCACCCAGTCAAGATAATTCGGCTAACTCTGCTCAAGGATAAACTGAGAATGTCAAGCTCACCCTATTGAATGGATTATGGCTAACCTAAATACCAGCGAAGCGATCGAAGCCTTGGCGGCTGAAATTGGTGATAATGTGTACATTGATGTTGCCAAATGGCATCTTTACTTACGGGATGCCCATTTACATACCTCTCTAGCTGAACGCCTCTATCCCCTGCTGACAGAGGACAGCCTTTCAGAAGACCAAGTGCTACAAATCTTGCAAAGTATACCCGTTGAACTGGGGAATGGTAGACGGGAAGTTTCCTTGGTGGATTTACTCCCAATGCAGTGTCAGGTTAATTTGCTGGATTTACTCGAAGAGTTTCAACAGAAAATGTAATTCAGAAGACAATAGACCACTCAAGGCTAGGGATCATTAGTTCCGGGATGAGAACTAATGATCCTTTTTTTACGCAAAGCAAGCTGGCTAAAAAAGATAGTCCCTGACTATTTAGTGTATCCTTTTAACCATTAGTGATCGCCTATCTCACTATCATACTCTGCCTTTTTCCCTATTAATCTGTTGACTCAGAACACCCCACCGTGACTGACTCAGCTAAGAGTTGCCACCGTTAACTATGGAGCAGCATTGGATCAAATTAAGTTATGAGCGCGATACGTATCTGATTGATCTGAATCGTATCAGTAGCTTTGTTTGTGCTAATAACGGTCGGTTGATATTTTGGTTACCGGATGGTAAGGTGCGGATGATTATCCATCCAAAGACTAATCCAGAGGCTTATCAACAAATTTTAGACTATGTGGAAAATACCGCTGGGAAACTGATCAGTTCTACGGTGAAAGCTCAAACTAAAACTTAGTAAACCCACCGTTATAGATGGTTCTATTTTGGAGTAACTCAACTCTCTTGCAATTCAGGTGAGATTTCGCGATCGCGCTTTCAATGCTGGTAGATTGGGTTTGTAGTAAGGGCTTTAGCCCCTAATTGTATGGGTTTCTTTTGCATAATGCTAAGATGTGCCACCCCACTACTGGCGTAACCCAACTAAAATTGTGGAATAGCGCGATCGCTAATGATAGCAAGTGCTACTTATGTACGATTTTTGAGGGGCTTGAGCGTTCAAACCATTACGGTATAAGGCTTGACGCTGGGTGCAGTACATCTGTATGGAGGGAACTTCAGTTCAAAAGGGGGAAGCCAGGGGATGCTTCGCTTTTTTTGCATGGGAGAAGGGGAACCGGATTCTCTTGCTCCCCTCTTGCTCCCCTCTCCCTATTCCCCCCCTTTCAAAGGGGGGTTAGGGGGGATGGAGAGGGGCTTCTGGTGAGGGGTTGAGCTTAAGTTGACACCAATGCACCGTTCCTATCTAGTGTGAAGTTCACTCCATTAAGATCTTTATCTATATTTATTTTTTTATTGAATAACATCTGGTTTAACTCATTTTTTAGACTGCCCAAAGGAAAAATTTTGGGAACAAAATCATTTTCAAAGGTAATATCAACATCCTTTAAAACCCGGAAATCAGGAACTCTAATTCGTTGCAGGTGCATAAAACACTCCTAATATTGACTGGATATCCGCGTTGGCTTCACAAGTGTTATTTTACTTTACCTAAGCAAGATGAATGGAAACCGTAGGGGCGCACCGACGTGCGCCCGATTCAACCGATTTCAGTAGTGGCGTGGCACATCTTAGCAAGATGGATTAGCCTGATGCCCATGAAAGAAATTAGGGGCTGAAGCCCCTACTACGAACCCAACTAATCCCAAATTTTAGCTGGTGGGCAATGCCCACCCTACGGTGTATCAAGGGTTTTAGAATAACTTGTTGGATTTCGCGATCGCTCCCACTTGAGAGGGACATGATATAAGTCCTCAGAAAAATCCAGAAGCTACAATTGCTACCATGTAATGATCTTAGTGGTCATTCCTCTATTACCTGCCATCCGCCTTCTTCAATCACGTAGCCTACGTTCTGGATTAATGAAGCCCTTATATTGCTCTCACAATCACGAAAATCCCCCAGGTAGTCGCTTTTGTCTCCACTGCGGTGAGAAACTGGATCAGGTAGACAATGGCAACATCGAGTCGGGGTTAACTTTGGCAGGACGTTATCGGATTGTACGAGAATTGGGACATGGGGGATTTGGACGCACCTATTTAGCTCAAGACTTGAATCGCTTCGGTGAAGTCTGTGTGCTAAAGGAATTCGCCCCCCAAGCTCAAGGAACTTTTGCCCTCCAGAAAGCCTCAGAACTGTTTGAGCGGGAAGCTGGGGTTCTCTATAAGCTGAAACATCCGCAAATTCCTGAGTTCCGAGAACTGCTGCGGGTGAAGCAGGAAGGAAAAGGACGCCTGTTTTTAGTCCAAGACTATATTCCTGGACACACCTGCCGCGCTATCTTAGAGGCACGCCGGAATCAGGGAATACGGTTTAACGAAACGGAAATCATCAAACTCTTGCGCCAACTTCTTCCCGTTTTGAACTACATCCACTCCCTAGGCGTGATTCATCGGGATATTTCCCCGGATAATATTATCATCCGTCAAGAGGATGGATTGCCAGTACTGATTGACTTTGGCGGTGTCAAGCAAGTCGCTGCCACGGTAGCCTCTCAAGTAATGGCATCATCCCCGGCTACAGCAACGCGCTTGGGTAAGGTGGGTTATGCTCCTCACGAACAAATGCAAGGGGGTATTATTTCTGCCAGTAGCGATTTATACGCATTAGGGGCAACGGTATTGGTATTACTCACCGGGAAAGAACCCTCTGAGCTAATAGATCCCCACACCTTAACCTGGACATGGCAGCGGGAAATTACCCTTAGCCCCACCCTCAACCGTATCCTGGAACAACTGCTGCAACCCCACCCCCAAAATCGCCCCCAAAGTGCTAATCAAGTCTTACAAGCCCTGACATCTCAATCCCCCTCGATTGCCTACTCCCCACCACCACCGCCGTCACCGCCGACTCAAGCGACTGTCGCTGTCGCACCCAATCGGATTGCACCGACGCCACCATCCCCCCCTACTCCTGTTGTCCCCAAACCGACGCCCAAGGGTAACAATACCCCCACCTTAGGCTGGGCAGGAAAATTTATCCTGGCATTGGTGTTTATTCTGGCAGCAGGTGGCTTTGGCTGGTGGGCGGGTAATCTGTGGATCGAAACACAACTGCAATCCGCACAACGGAACGCTACGCCCATACAGGAGGACTTTGAGAACCCAGTGATTTCACCGGAGGAAGATGACGAACCCGAACCATCCTCCGAGTTTTCCCAGGAAGAACAACAGCGCAAGCAAACCCTGCGGCGGCGACGGATGAATCTGGGTATCGATTATGACTTTTATGTCAGTTTAGTTGATGAAGCGTTTTGGAATCAGTATCCTGCACAACAGGGATCTCAGTTAAGCACTGATCCAGACGATGCTAAGCTCAGACAAGCCTGGGATGCGATCGCAGCAAATTTACTCACCCAGATCGAACGGCTTAATCTCACTCCTCAAGCCAAGCAAAAATTAGGCAGTTATGGCGCAGAAGATCGCGATCGCTGGAAAGCAAGAGTGAATCGTTTACGCCTGAGTAGTCGGGCGTTATACGATATCGCCGATGCTAAGTTTTTCCACGCCTTCCCCAAACAAAAAGGACAAGTTGGCACAGAATTTCTTGACCAACCTATGGGTCAAATCTGGCAAGCCACTGTTGCGGATACCGTCAAAGCCTTGCAATCCAGAGAGGCTTTAGAACGAATTGTCTTTGAACCGGGCGATAGTGGTAAAAAAGTAAGCGGAACACTTCAACCTGGAGAAGGCAAAGCCTTTACCGCCCAACTATCGGCAGATCAGGTTATGGAGGTGAATCTCTCCACCGCCGCCAATGCCTTATTCTCCATCTACAGTCCCACAGGTAATACAATCTTCCTGGAAGATTCGCGCGATCGCACCTTCTCTGGAAAATTGCCAGAATCGGGGTTCTATGAGTTTGTCGTGGTATCCGATGCGGATAAACCCATTGATTATCAACTTGATCTAACGGTTGAAAATCCCCCCGAATCGGACTCCTCAGTCGATGAATCCACAGAAGATTAAAATAGGAGGTTTAGCAAAACAAGGGAAATTAACCACATCTGCTGGTGTCTGCTTAGAAGGATTGATATAGGGGTCAACCACACCCGCAATTTGTAACGCGGCGGTCACTAATTCTGAGCAAAATAGAGCCGAAAGGTCAAGTTTATTTCCTAACCCCACCTTATTCAAAAGCATCAACCCCGCTTTTGCTGCTTGTACTGTAGCGAAAGGTCTGCGTTCATTATAAGTTTGTCTCAACCACATCTGCATTTTCAATAAGTTATCTGGAGCAATGGGTTCCTTTAACGGTAGCCACCAAGTTTTGCCCTTATACATATCTAACCGTCGAGAGAGCCAATTAATTTGAACCCCTTTAATCGCTTTTCTGCCTGTGGGATCTCGCTCCGTCTGGGGTGCGGCTGATTCGATAATCAGTACACTTTTGCCAAATCCACCCCCCATTTCTACATCAACCACCATCGCGACATGGGAGTAGGGAGATTGAGTTGCCCACTGATTCAGGCGGGAAATGCATATCCTGCCCGAAAAAGCAATCAAGTCTCCGGTTTTCATGCGATCGCGAACACATTCATATTCATTAATAGCACTTGGTTCTCTCACAATCTGTTTCAAGACTTAGTTTTCATCTTACTCCCTCAAAGCCAAAGAATATCTATAATTCAACTATCACGCCCCATCGCATCTGGTATGTCCACCAACTCCATCTTTGCCGATACCCAAACCCATTGGGCAAAAGACTCAATCCACCAGCTTTTTACCCGCCAAATCATCAGCGGTTATCCTGATCGTAGCTTTCGCCCCAATAACCCTGTTACCCGTGCTGAATTTGCGGCGATTTTAAACAAAGCCTTTCCCCAGGCTACCCCGGTGCGGGATACGATCAACTTTCGTGATTTACCTGCCAATCACTGGGCAAATCCCGCCATTAAAACCGTCACCCGGGCGGGATTTTTCTCCGGCTATCCCAATGGCACTTTTCAACCCAATCAACCGATTCCCCGTGTGCAAGCGTTGGTGGCATTAGTAAGTGGGTTACAGTATGCCCGTGACCCTAATCCTACCCCAATTCTCCAACAATACTATGATGATGCCGCGACTATTCCCAATTATGCACAGGGCGCGATCGCAACCGCAACCCGTCAGTTTTTAGTCGTTAACTATCCGGAGGTTAAACGCCTGCACCCAAATCGTAACGCGACGCGAGGCGAAGTCGCTGCACTGATTACTCAGGCGTTAAAACTCCCTGGCGTTCCCCGAAAATATGTTCCAGGTTGGGATATCATCGCCATTGAACCTCTATTCGATGAGGCGGATTCCTTTACCCAAGGACGGGCAAGAGTCAAACTGGGGGATAAATGGGGATATATTGACAAAACCGGGACATTTGTGATTAATCCCCAACTGGATGAAGCCGAACCCTTTTCTGAAGGAATCGCATTAGTAAGATTAAAGCAGAATATTGCTAACTTAAGCGGGGTTCGTAGTAGGCACTTTAGTGCCAGAAGCACTTTAGCGCTTACAAACTCTCAGAAGGCAGAAAGTGACCAGGCAGAAGAATATAATAATTATTTAGACAAACAGGATCTAACGCCAAACCCAAATCAATTCCCCTCAACTGAAATCCGAGGAGTTTGGCTAACAAATACAGATAGCCAAGTCTTTAATTCCCCAAAGAATATAGCTGAGGCGATAGACTTCCTCGCCGAAACCGGATTTAATGTGGTTTTTCCTGTGGTTTGGAATAATGGCGCAACCCTTTATCCCAGTCGCCTGATGCGAGACACGGTGGGATTGGAAATTGACCCGCGTTTTACTGGACGAGATCCCCTCGCCGAACTGATTCAAGCAGCTAAAAAAGTGGGATTAGCGGTGATTCCTTGGTTTGAATATGGCTTTGCCAGTTCCTATAACCAAAAAGGTGGACGTTTACTTGCCCAAAAACCGAATTGGGCGGCGCGGGATATTCAAGGTAATTTACTCACAAAAAATAACTTTGAATGGCTAAATGCTTTTGACCCCCAGGTGCAGGATTTTGTCCTGGGATTAATCTTAGAAGTGATTAGAAATTATGATATCGCTGGAATTCAGGGGGATGACCGTTTACCTGCCCTCCCGTCAGAAGGAGGTTATGATACCCAAACTGTACAACGCTATATGCACCAGTTCAACCGGGAACCCCCTAGCAATCCAAAAGACGCCCAATGGCTACAATGGCGGGCGGATTTGCTGACTGATTTCCTGACTCGTCTGTACCGACAGGTGGTGGCGATTAATCCAGAATTGGTGATTTCTATGGCACCGAGTCCCTATCCCTGGGGGCTACAGGAGTATTTACAAGATAACCAAGCTTGGCGGAATCAGGGATTGGTGGATATAATCCATCCCCAACTCTATCGCCGGGATTTTACTAGCTATAAGCAGATTGTTGATCGGTTGGTGAATGACCAAGTAAACCCGGTACAATTGTCTACGGTGATACCGGGAATCCTGATTAAAAGCGGGTCGTATCGCATCAGTTCAGAGGATTTGATCCAGGCAATTGAGTACAATCGCGATCGCGGTTTATCGGGGGAGGTGTTATTTTTCTATGAGGGCTTGCGCCAAGATAATGATACCTTAGCCAAAGCCTTGCGATCGCGCGTCTATGCTCAATCCGTTCCTTTCAACGCGACATCACTGAAGGCACAGGGGTTTACCCATCGCCGAGTTGGTGCTGAATATCGTTATATTGACCGCTTTGGTAATCTTATCACTCAGCCTCAATTTGATTGGGTGGATTCGTTTCAAGAGGAACGGGCGCGAGTGCGAATGGGGTACAAGTGGGGCTATATTAATCAAACAGGACAACTGATCACTCGTTTCGCATTTGATCAAGCGGATCAGTTTGCGGAAGGATTAGCGCGAGTAAAAATTGGCAGTCTGTATGGTTATATCGATTTATCTGGTCAATCGGTAATTTTACCCCAGTTTGATCAGGCGACTCGGTTCAGCCAAGGATTAGCGGCGGTGAAGGTTGGAGATCAATGGGGTTATATCAATAAAATCGGTCAATGGGTGATTCCGACTCAGTTTGATCAGGCACAATTGTTCTCAGAAGGATTAGCGGCGGTGCAACTCGCAGGCAAATATGGGTATTGTGACTCAAGGGGTCAACTGGTGATTCCAGCAAACTTTGACACAGCCGGCTCATTTGCCCAAGGACTTGCCCCTGTCCAATTGCGCGATCGCTGGGGTTATATTAACCCTACTGGAGAATTGGTCATTGAGCCACAATTTAATGCGGCTCAACCCTTTTCCCAAGGATTAGCCGCTGTTAAGATTGAATCATTTTGGGGTTATATCAATCAAAAGGGTGATCAGGTAATTTCACCGGAATTTGATCAGGTCAAATCCTTTAGTGACGGATTAGCACCCATCCGCATGGGTAAACGATGGGGTTATATTCGCAATCTTTTTGAAGAATCCCAGTAATACCAAATCTGGGTTAGCTAACCCCGTTATAACCTAGTCCTTGTCAAGCGGACTTTGTTTGTGTAGCAGCGATTTCAATCGCCGTGGCAAAAGGGGGTAATAAAAGCGGATTTGGTATAACCCACCGACGTGCGCCATTTCCCCAGCCTGTACCATTTCCCCAGCGTGCGCCCAGAAAACCCCTCATCCTAAAAACCATCCCATTCTGCTTTTATTCTGCTGGTTTTAATATTTTTTGCGACAAAATGTCATTTAAGGGATTAACAAAAGAAAACTCTTGGTGAAAAGGGTTTCTATGATTAGCTTTAACAGGCATATCTTGGCGACAGCGAGAACAAAACCAATAAACACGCTTATCACGAATATGAGCCAGTAACTGAGCAGAACAACAAGGACAGTTATTCATTAGAACTCCTCCGTTGTGGGAAACCCCCTGTCTTCAGACCGGGGAGGACCGCGCGGTAGCGGTTAAAACCGCATACCCCTTTCGGGGTGGAGGGGTATGGTTGCCCCTCCTGTGAAGTATGGTTGCCTCAATCTCCTTTCGGGTAAAGTTAGCTTCGCCAATGTTATCGGTCGGTAACTATCCAAAAAGCACTGTTTCAGTGACCTTAAAACTGATTAACTTTTCGGTTCTAGAGCAGTAGACTAGCGGGAGCATATACTGGTAGGTCTTGAACACTTGCCGATAACGTAGTCACTTAAGACTTAAGCTGGTCAGAATGGCTTGTTAGATTTCTCTTTCAAGCCTCATGCCTTTAGGCTGAGGTTCCTGACGCTCCCACTAGATCATCATCAATACTCTCTCACACAGTCAGGGCGGGTTTAGTCGCATCTGGGTGATAAAAGGAACGATAATAGTGAAACCCGCCCCTACATACAAATGACATAAGACAAATGACGATCCTCACTGAAACAAATTTTGCACCCAACTCGAGGGAACTAAATTTGCCGTATCCCGCACAATCAAGAAAATACCTAACCCCAAAAGCAAAACCAACCCAGTTTGCATAATATTTTGCTGAACTTCTGTGGGGATGGGTTTACCCCGAATTCCCTCAATCGCTAAAAATGCTAGTTGACCCCCATCCAGCGCGGGTAAGGGCAAGATATTAATAATCGCCAAATTGATGCTAATCAACGCGGCAAACTGAAACAGATTCCCCGCATCAGAACGGGCAATATTTGCGCCAATTGCCACAATCGCCACTGGACCGGATACTTGTTCAGCCGTTTCACTAAAGTTGCTAATCAGTTGACCAAAACCTTTGGCAATTTCAGTACTCAAGCGCTGGTATTCGTCAGCTGCAATCGTAAACATCCCTAAGAATCCGTCAGCGTACTTGCGAAATATCTCGCCATTAGGTGCAAGTTGCACGCCAATTTTACCTTTGCCATCGTCTCCGGGTTCTGGCGTCACGTCCAGGGAAAGAGTTTGTTCACCCCGTTTAATCAAAAGTTCTAGGGGTTGGTTGGGAGAGTTTTGAATTTTGGTCGTCAGGGTAATGATCGCATCCCGACTGGCTGCCAAGGGTTGATCCTCAACCGCCAAAATAACATCCCCTGGTTTAATCCCCGCTTGTTTTGCCACTAAGCTACTTTCTGCGGCAATTTCTGGAACCCTTACTCCGGGTTGGTAATTGAAGTCAGTAATTCCCACCGTTCCTACCTGCACAACCAGTAGAAAGTAAGCAAAGATCAGGTTAGCAATTACCCCAGCACTAATTACAATCGCTCGGTCTAAAACAGGTCGATTGCGGAGTAAATTTGGGTCATCTGGGGGAATCTCGCTATCGGGGTCATCATCGGGGAAACCGACAAATCCCCCTAGGGGGAAAGCACGTATCGCATATTCCGTATCGGGTCCTTGGTATTTCCACAGAACCGGACCAAAACCCAGGGAAAAGCGATTGGCATAAATTCCCTGCAAACGAGCTGCCATAAAGTGACCCAGCTCATGCACCACAATCAAAACCGCCAAGACTGCGATCGCCGCCAAAATTGACATAAGAAGTAATGTAACGATTGCTTGCGTCCTTTCTATTGTACGTTATAAACTACCCAGACCTGCTAAAAGCTGAGGTCTGGGTTTTCAGTAGCCCTGAAGTCATCAAACAAGTTAAGCTGAACATACTTGATTGTTCGTGTTAACTTGCACGATAACCCCGTGCCTCCAGGCTGGTTTATAGACAGCCCCA
>NZ_JAVJZI010000018.1:0-34867 GCF_040223135.1 Coleofasciculus sp. G3-WIS-01 | reverse complement strand
TACTGGGATTGCCGAAAACATAATTACCATTGCTTAAGGCTGTTATTTGACTCTCGCCGAAGTTGTCGAATACGCCAGTACCAGAGATCCGGCTAATTTCCGCCCCCGTGGTGCCATTAGCCAGAATCACTGTCCCAGCATCCTCTGCCGCCCCAATCTTTGCCAAGAGATTGCCGAAAACATAATTACCATTGCTTAAGGCTGTTATGCCATTACTGCCCAACCTATCCCTTGGGTTAGTCCCAGAGATCCGGCTAATTTCCACTCCTGTGGTGCCATCAGCCAGAATTACCGCCCCAGCATCTTCCACTCCCCCAATATCTGCGGCTGGATTGCCAAAGACATAATTACTATTGCTTAAGGCTGTTATTTCATCACTGCCGAACCTATCGAATGTGTTAATACCAGAGATCCGGCCAATTTCCACTCCTGTGCTGCCATCAGCCAGAATTACTGTCCCAGCATCCACTACCGCCCCAATATCTGCATCTGGATTAGCAAAAACATAATTACTATTGCTCAAGGCGGTTATTTCACCTAAGCCGAAATTATCCCCTGGGTTATCACCATAAATACTTCCAAGCATCGCCCCGGTGTTCGAGTCAAATAAGTATACGGCTCCAGCATCCTCTGCCATTAAATCGTCTCTTGGAGAACTCACCACAATGTTGTTATTTGCCAGTACCGCCGTACTCTGCCCAAATCCATTTCCTGCCGCTGGATTGGGGTCAAATAATTGAAATGAGTTGCCTGTTACCTCTGTATCATCAATCGTAATATTCTTCGGGTCTAATAATAGCTCCCCCGCCACCCCATTCACCGCACTCGCATCTCCTAACCCGCCAAACACCAAACTCCCCTTACCCGATACCTCCAACAATCCCCCATTTCCCGCCAACGCCCCACCTCGCGCGGTCAAACTGCCATAAAAATCTGTCTCCCCATCTGCCCAAACAATCACTTTCCCCCCATCCCCAACCCTCAATCCATCGGCTTGTAACCTGGTGCCATGATTCACTAAGGTATAGTCGGCATTCTGTGCCCCCACCGTATTTCCCTGATAGTCTCCACCCACCAGAATCTCACCGCCACCCTGATTCCCACTGGCATTTACTGTTGTTCCCAACAGTTGCAATCTTTCCCCAAATAACTGAATCTCACCCCCCAACTCCCCCTGTGCCTGGAAATTCCCAGACGTGGTGAAAACCTGTCCCCCCTGAAACCGAATCCTACCCGCCTTTTCACTCCCGGTTACAGAAGTCAACGCCGTAGCGGTTTGAATTACTGTGCCCTGATAATCCACTTGAATCGTTCCCCCATCCCCAGCATTTCCTGTGGCACTGAGAACCCCAGTATCGAGAAAATTAGTAACATTAATAGTGACACTACCGCCCCGTTCACCATCCGCCTGAATCTCTCCCCGATTTTCCAGAAAGGTACTGGTGAGATTTATCTCTCCCCCGATAACGCCGCCGGAATTGATGACACCATTGAGCAGTTGAATCCGATTCCCTGTCACGTTAATTTCACCGCCACTACCCAGAGGATTTGAGGCATCCACAGAACCTAAAATTGCCACAGTGCCTAGATTAAAATCAATCGGAATATCGGCTTCAGTTAATCCAGCATTTTCCAGTAACGTTGCTAAACCTGACGCAGAAGACAGAACCGGATTTGTATCATTATTGAATGGTAAATCAACAGAGCTAACTTGCCCCGTTAAATCCAAATGAATTAAACCTTGGCTTGGCACAGCCGCCAGATTAATTGTTCCTCCGGGTGCTGATAACTGCCCCGAATTTACCACCGTACCCCCCGCCAGGGTCAAATTCTCTCCCTCTCCAACTGCTAAATTCCCTGCATTCACTACCGCTGCTGGCTGTCCATACTGCAACCCCAAGGGTACACTAATCGTTAATAATGAGGAGTCTTCTGGATTCGTGGCACTGAATGATGAGCCATCTTCAAATATTACAGAATTCGCCGTACTCGCCACAAAGGAACCCTGAATATCTAACTGAGCATTTTCTCCAAAAATAATCCCATTGGGATTGAGGAAAAATAGATTCGCCCCCCCATTAACTCCCAATGTCCCTAAAATAGCTGAAGGGTTATTCCCGGTTACCCGACTAAAAATCGTTTCAATTCCAACTGGATTGGCAAAATAAACCCGTTGTCCCTCTTTGATATTAAATTCCAGAAAACTGTGGAACAAGTTAGCTTCTCGGATTGCCCCCCCTTCTATTAAATCGGCTAATTTTCCCCGCACTTGAGCCTTGGGTGTGACGACAGAATGTTCAGCCTCTAAGGTATTATCTGGGGTAATCTGGGCGCGAAGGGGAGTATCCTGACTGATTAAGACAGTAAGACTGGTGAAAAAACTCACCAACCCTAACTGCCAATACCTGGGTTTTGAAGATTGAATCTGAGCCAGGTAGGAACACGTTACTCCTGTTGAATTTTCCAAGAAGGGACTGTTCATCAAAACCTCCAGGATACTCGATCTGAACTGTCTTGTTTTGTCGCTTAAAGGGTGCACGTCGGTCATCTGTGTCAACTTAAGCCATAACCCTTACCCATTCTAATTTTCAGCTATAGGATTTCTGCTCCCCTGGTTCTTTTAAAGGGCGGGTTTATTCAAGTTATCAGTTGGGTGCCATAAGTTATCTGTAAAACCCGCCCCTACATTCTCGCTCTAAGAACTCTTTACCTTAAGGTGACACGGGCGCACGTCGGTGCGCCCCTACGGAACCTGTCCAAATTGAACAATACCCCGGCAAATAACCTGAATATCTATACCATACAGGCAAACCGACAACAACAGGTTGCACTTTTGTGCCAACTCAAGTTCCTAAACCTGACAAGTCAATGGCACAAAACGGCAAACCTATTCCAGCCCTGACAGCCTAATAATGCGATAAGCTGAAAAGCAGTGAGTGATCAGCCTTCCATGGACAGTCTCATTCCCAAGTCCGATTTATAATTAAAATAAATTGTAATGAATCAGACAGCCAAGTGCTATTTAATATGCAAATTACCATTGAAGTGCCTGACAATATAGGTAGTCGTTTGGCGGTTCGTAGTGAGGGCTTTAGCCCTCTCCAGCTAGGCGGAGCGAGAACTAAAGTTCTCACTACAAACAAAACCCCTCGGTGCGTCTGTCTCAACCAGCCATTTAAAAGCGTGACAGCTGATGCAATGCTACCGATTCAGAGTTCAATCCCTACTCTTTCTCACCAGCCTACTCCTGTGCTTGTGGCTGAATCATCTGCCTTTAATCGCTGAATCGGTGCCAGCGAATCAATTGGTGCAACAGGGAGTTGAGCTATACCAAGCTGGCGACTTTAAACGCGCGATCGCACTTTGGCAAACAGCCCTAGAATACTACCAAGAAACCCAAAATCTTACCAATACCGCCATTATTCGAGAAAACCTGGCCAGAACCTATCAACAACTGGGGCAAATAGAACAAGCAATTGACTATTGGCAACAGGTTATTGCCGATTATCGCCAACTGGGAGATAGGCAGAATCTGGGGCGGAACCTGACTGAACTGGCTCAAGCTTATACTACCACCGGACAACCCCGAAACGCGATCGCACTTTTATGTGGTGTCTCAGATTCCCCCACAAACTGCCAACCGGAAACCGCTCTATATATTGCCCGCACCACTGAAGACAATCAAGGAGAAGCCGCCGCCCTGGGAAGTTTAGGAAATGCCCATCTGCTCACCGGAAATTATGAAGACGCGATCGCGGATTTAGAAGCTAGTTTAGCGATTAACCACCCCACCTATCATACATCAACCCTGAACAGTTTAGGCAATGCCTACATCCGTAAAGGACAAAGCCAAGAGCGCTATGCTGACTCGGCTCAACAACGGGGTGCCAAGCAACGGGCAAGTCAATTTCGGCAAAAGGCGCTAAATGATTACCAACAGGCTTTTGGTTATTTTCAGCAAAGTCTAGAATTGGCTCGCCGATCACAGGATCAACCCAATCAAATGGGAGCCTTACTTAATTTAATTAAATTGGCTCAACATCCCCTAATTTCCCCCCAAATAGACGCTGCTCAAATCAATCAAGCCCTAAAAGAGGCTCTGGATTTACTCACTCAACTCCCCGATTCCCCTAATCTGGTTTATGCGGCGATCGATTTAGCCAATCTCCAACCAGCGACTTCTACCATAACCCAAAAGAAATACCAATGTTCCCCACGCCAACTACCATCCCAAGCTGAATCCCTACTCGAATCAGCCGTATCCATTGCTCAACGCCTGGAAGACTCCCGTTCCGAGTCTTTTGCCCTGGGGGAATTCGGTCATTTCTACGAATGCCAGAACGACTATCGCCAAGCCTTACAATTCACCCAAAAAGCCCGGTTAGCCGCAGACCAAAACCGAGACGCCCAAGATAGCCTCTATCTCTGGGAATGGCAAGCCGCCCGACTATTTCAGGTACAGGGAAACCCAGAGCAAGCCATCGCCGCTTACCAACGTGCGATCGCAACGTTAACTGATATTCGCCAAGAACTACTCATGGCTGACTCAGATGTCCGATTTGACTTTCGCGATCGGATTAATCCCTTACACCGAGACTTTGCCCAATACCAGTTAGAACGAGTCGAACGTCTCCCAGTTACCGAAGCTCAACTGGAAATAGAATCTGCCCTGAAAACTATAGAGGCACTCCAACTTGCCGAACTGCAAAATTACTTTGGCAATGATTGTCTATTAACACCAATTTCTCAGGAATCTGTAGAGCAACTGGTGGGAGACGATACCGCTATTTTCCGTTCAATTATCTTCAACAATCATACCGCGATCCTGCTCACCCTACCCAACGCCCCAACCCAACTCAAATGGATTAATATCGATAGTCAAACCCTACGAGAAACCGTCAATCAATTTCGCCGAGGATTAGAAAGACGACGGGATCTGATTTACGACCCCAAACCTGCTCAAAACCTCTACGATTGGATAATTCGCCCCTTTATTACCGATTTAGACGCCGCTGGGATAAACACCCTAGTTTTCAGCCAAGATGGGATCTTACGCAGCATCCCCATGGCTGCCCTGCATAATGGGGAAAGCTTCTTAGTGGAAACCTATGCCATTGCCACAACCCCCAGTTTAACCCTCACTGCACCTCAACACTTAACCGATGAATCGCTTCAAGTGTTAGCCCTGGGGTTAACGGCAAAAGCCACAGTAAACGGACAAACCTTTCCCGCCCTCACTAACGTTAAATCGGAACTCCAGCAACTTGAGAGCTTATTTCCCGGCAGCAAAACCCTCTTAGACGATGATTTTACGCGCGATCGCTTACAAGCCGAACTCAACCAAACTGTTTATCCGATTCTCCATATTGCGACTCATGGACAGTTTAGTGCCGTACCCGAAGATACATTCTTAGTCACCGGGAATAATAATAAACTGACGCTTAAAGACTTAGAAACCACGATTCGTCAGGTGAGTCAGGGGGCTGATGCCGTCGATTTACTTGCCCTCACCGCTTGTCAGACAGCCGTTGGCGATGAGCGTGCCACCTTGGGTTTAGCAGGTATCGCCGTTCAAGCTGGCGCTAAAACTGCCTTAGCCTCTCTCTGGTTTATTCCCGACGCCTCGACCAAAACCCTAATCACAGAATATTACCACAATTGGTCTAACCCTGGCATAAGTAAAGCCCAAGCACTGAGCCGAGCACAACGAAAACTCATTCAAGCACAAAACAGTCCAGAAATCAACAACCAATATGCCCACCCCGCCTACTGGGCACCCTTTATCCTTATCGGTAACTGGCGATAATCTAAGTAGGTTGTCAATCTGTGTACCTGACTATTCACTGTTCTGAAAACCACCATTCCATTTGTGTAATCTGTGTTTTTGTCAATACTTGGCAATGATTTTTATCGAAACTTTAACAAAATACATGCGTCCACGGGGACATTGGCAGTGAGACAAAAACCATAAATTATACAAAGTTGCCCGAATATTCAAGAGGTTTAGCTGCGTCAAGATTAATTTTGCCCACAAAAAACCCACCATAAATAGTATACCTTAAAATCGCACAATCTTCTCACAATCGCCGTAACCCTTGAAAACTCGTAGATAATTCCCGAAAAGGGGTAAAAAAAGAACAATTATGACGTTTTGTTAAGACAGGACTCTGATTGGAAAACTTAAACCTTTCTGGGGGAACTAATCGTTTAAATTATCAGAACTTGACAAGTTTAACCGAAACGACATCGAGTCAAGCTAAGAAAATGTCAGTATATGCTCTATCTGTAGGGTGCGTTAGCGTAGCGTAACGCACCATGTTAGCTAATTAAAGATTTGCGGTTAAGTAGGTTGGTGGAAATAAACTCAACTATCCACCAGTTATGTAAACAAGCCTCAAACTCTTACAAAGGACGTAGCTTGCTTCTCGCGAAGCGAGTATGACGAATGACGATCACCACCGCCCGCCTTTAACTGTCCCTACCTACTTACATCTTTTACCTATTCCCTGTTGCCTGAATAATTGTCCTCATATTCTCAATAGGTTCTGACTCCGATGGTAAGGATTCTGGACGGGTTTGGGCGGCTTCCAAATTTACCAGATCTCTCAACAGAGATGCAGCCACTTCTCCTAATTGCCAGGGAGGAGCAAGCTGCAATGCCTCACCCATAGCATCATACCAAAACCCTGCCCCAGCATAGAGTTCAACTTTCTCCGAACCGGGCTTAACCTGAGCAAGTTTCTGCTCCAAAACCAATGGCATCTCCACCACTTGCATATCTGAGCTGACAATTAAATCGCTGGAAGGGCTATCCGAATCACAAAGAATCACCACTTGCCAAAGATAGGTCTTCCCCACCGTTAATTCTAACTGCTCCCTTGCCAGGGATAACATCATAATTCCTGGTGAACTCTGTAACTGAATTGGCTGACCCACAGGTTGAGGTTTACCCTGATCATTGTACTCATAGAGTCTAAATTCCATCGGTTTAATTGTCGAGTCAGGGACAAACCAAGCCAAGGTGGGATGGGTAGACAGGGTTGCCCCCAGATGAGTTTTAGGGGCAAGGGCAGTTAGGGGTATTCCGTCACCTTCGCATCCGCCCCTTGGACCCGATGACGTTGTATAATCAGTGGGTGGTTTCTGATCGGGAGGTGGCACGTATCCAGCTAAAGCTGTTGACGTCACAACTAGGGATAAACTTAAAATAAGTAGGTGGACACAATGAAACTTAAAGATGGAGATCGTCATTTTTAATTCGTCATTTGTAAGGGTTTGATGGTTATTTATTCTTGTAGGTTGGGTTGAGGAACGAAACCCAACACCATCGTTAGCCTGTTGGGTAACGCTTACGCTCTACCCAACCTACTTGCGGTGATAGGCTCCCTTTCACCTTTGATTACCCCTGGCGATATTTAGCTTATATGCAACTGCTATAGTGTACCATTCTCTACCCATAAAATTTTCATGGCTTAAACCCTTTTTCGCCAATATCTTAAAGTTAATGTCCTCTTTGCCAAACACCAAGTCAGCTCACACAAGGTTCCTTGACCAGAAATAGAGTCTCGCTTAAACTCACCCGCCAACTGTTTCGCTAAACGTCTACACTGCTTGCTTCCATGTCCTTCAGGGGATGAGCGAATACCTGCCCCATTATCTTGAATACTGAGACTGTACCACCCGTCTTTAATTTTACCAATAACCTTAAGGCGAGTCACCCCGACGGCGTGTTTACCCACATTGCACAATCCTTCTTCTATAAATTCACAGAGTCCTCGCTTTTGCTCAAAATTCAAGTCCTCCTCTACAATCGCCGCAAACTCTAAAACCTTAATCTTAAGGGTTTTAAATTCCGGCAAGTCTCGCTCCAGAGTATGCCGACTAACGGTATAAAAAAGTTCATTTATCGGCAATTCTAGGTCAAGGATTAAATCATTACTCAGTTGTAATGTTTTAGTTTGATTCAACTTATCTTGAATCAATGCTTCCCGCTTAAGATACTCACAAACCTCCCAAATTTCCTGCTTAACCTGTTGAAGTTTCACTACTACCATTTCGGAAGTTAAGTCTTCGTCTTGCACCTGCTTAATCACATAAGCTAAGGTTTGCATCGGTTGATTATGAATCCGATTAAAGGTTTGCTCAATCGTGCGTTGGCGGACTTCAAGTTGAGACTTCAACGCCCGGTCATATTTATAGAAAGCAAAAGCACTAACTCCCATCCCATTGAACACCAAAACTAACAAAACGGGAGCAACAGGAATCCACCAACCCAAAAGAATAAACCCATAACTCATAGCAATAAGAATTAAGCTAGCCAAACTAACAGAGCCAAGATTCTGCAACGACGATTGAGTCAGCCGCCCCAAACTCAAAGCCAAGACACCCCAACTGATAATCCAAAGATATTCCCATCTATCGGACCAAACATTCAACAGGGGGCGTCTATCTAGAACCGCACTAATAATTTGACTAACCGTATGAGCTTGAAATTCTACCCCATAAATCCGTCCAGAGGGTTGTAAATCAGCCAAGGCTGTCGTATTCACAACATCATTCACACCCGGGGAAATAATCCCAATTAAAACAACGCGATCGCGAATCCAACTTGCCCGAAAATTTCCCTGGTTGATATCATCCAAAGATAGGGTGCGAAATCCCTCTCGACTATTGCGAAAATTCAGCAGAACCTGAACCCCACCCGCATCAGCATCAACATAACCTCCAGAATTAGGTAAAAAGCGAGGAAGTTCAGTTCCACCAAACCGCATTGCATCAGGATCACGAGTGCCATTTTCCAGGGAAATACCATCCGCCGCTAAATACATTTGGGCTAATCGCAATGGCAAGGAAAATCGGTATCCTAGGGATGTTGGCGTTCCCAAAAGACTGCGTCTCACCCGACCATCTGTATCATGAATAACATCAGCAAAACCCACCTGTTCAGAGGGTAATGTGGGTGGTGCAGCAATGGGCGGAAATAATGCTTTGTCAATGGCAATTAGAGTTTTAATATCCCTAAATGCGGCAACCAATTCACCATGACCCGGTTCAACCGGGATATCTCTAATAATATCAATACCGATGGCTCTAGGATTGTAACTCTGTAGTGTTCTTAATAATTTGGCTATCTCTTGATCCGGGATAGGATAAGTCCCGACTTGGCGAATATCCTCATCATTAATCCCAATAATCAAAATCCGTTTATCAATGGATTCCTGGGGACGCCAACGCAGCAAAGCATCAAGAGTCATCCATTCTAAAACTTGCAGCCAACCACTGAGGCGAGCGACAATCACCAATATCAGAATTACCAGTCCTGGTAGCGATCCGCTCCTCCATATCACCAGTTCTGCTCTTATTTTCTGCCAAAAATATTGCCGCAACTGTTGCTTCCTTGACTTCTCCCGTTTTCCTGGATTTATGTAGAGATGTTGCATGAAACGTCTCTACAATCTGGACATAACAGGGTTATGTATGCCGGATTTGGTATGACCAATGACCAATGACCAATGACCAATGACATCCATCAATCGATAAACCCTTCCTCTCTAGCGCGTCTTTCCGTTTGAATTCGCATATTTTTACCCGGTTCCGGATAAACATTCAGAACATCTTGGATTTTAGTCCAATAGTGACGCACCGTTCGTTCAGATACCTCCATTTTTTCGGCAACGGTTTTATCTTGCAATCCTTCCTGAAAGGCTAGATCAATAACCTGTAGCCACTCAGATTTGAATTCTCCAGGTGGCAACTTCAGGTCTTTGGTATGGGTAATTCCCTGTAGTGCCAATTCAATCCGGTTTAACATATCTTGACTGAAAAGAGCTTTATCCGCTAAAGTAAAACCACCCTGATGACGATCAATATCTGGTTTAATTCGCACGAGTGCCTTAATGTAACTGCTTTGCACAAAAATATTCAGAGTCGGATAGTTTTCCATCAAGGTTCGCAGCAGTTGGATGCCTGTATCAACACGGGCTACCTCCCCATCTGTTTCCGGGATGGAAAGATCTATGGCGACTAAATCAGGTTGAACCCTTGCCACTTGTTCCAGAGTCATTTTTGCCGTTGTCATCTGGAAAAGTTTTGCCTCTGGATATTGCTGTTGTAGATATTCACTGGTTTTCTCCAAAATTAATCCATGATCATCTACGATAATAATTTTCAGCGGTGTTGGCTCTGATGAATCTTTGCTCATCGTAGTTTTCTTAATTAATAAAAATAAATGGATTGGCTTAAATTAACTCAACCTTACGGACTTGACAAGTGCGATCGCGAAACCCTTGCCAATGTGAGACTTCCGTGGATAGTTAGGTTTATTTTCACCAACCTACTTATGCTATCAAGGCACAGTTGGTGTTGGCAACTGTTTTACTCCTGTTCGTTGTGCGATCGCGCGAGCCAATTTTTCAAACTCTCGGTATACATTCCTCACCGCTGATGTATGAGCGCCAATCGCCCCGTCAGCCGGTTTGAGGTAAAAGATAGGCTTACGGGCTTCCTGAGCCATGGGCATTAAACTCTGATAGTTTTTTAGTAACGCTAAACAATTCGGATCATCGACTACAGAAATATTATGAGTCAGCGGCTGATTTAATACATCTTCATGATAAACCGTTGGAATACGCGCAATCCAACGGTTGTACGCCTTCACTGGACGATCTAATCGGGCTGAATGTTGCAAAACAACGTACCCAATTGTTAATTCACTGCCATCAATACGCAGAAATTGAATATAGGCACCCGGAATAAATTGTCGTGGATCACTACCAACGACTAAGACACCCAATACTGTTGGTTTTGGCTGGGGTTCAACTGTGGCAAAGCGCATTGAGGTGAGTTGTTGCTCAATAGAGCGTTCATTTTCTTCTAGGATATCAATCGCTAAAGATGAAGGTAAATAAACGCGACGAAATAAGTCTAAATCTAGGTCATCTAAGCTAGCCGATGGTAGAGGGAGAATATCAAAAGGTAAATCCTTTGCCCGTCTTTTTTCCGCTAAACGACGCTCTTCTTGTCGTGTAGCCGTTGCTCGGCGTGGACCCACCCGTACCCAAACCCGTCCATTAAATCGCACAGGTGGAGCATCAGATGGTTTTACGATGACAACCACTAATTCACATCCACTAATTGTTCGTTTCTGGACGATTATTTCAGGAAAAGGCAGGATATTTCCATCAGATCGCATATCGGATAGAATGAGCAGGAGTTGGTCAGTAATTGGCAAGTTTTCACAAGTTCCGTCATTATTAACACCAATAAACAGAACTCCGGGTTGCTGGTGGTTGGGTAAGTCATTGGCAAAAGCACAAATAGCCTGACGAATGATATTTCGGTCAGATATTAAAGCTTTACGTTCCACCCGATCCGATTCCAGATCATTTAGCAGAGTTGCCAACTCCTGATCATTCATTCAGCCCTCCTTAGTAATACTTTCAGCTTAACTTGTAGTTTCTATAGTAGTGGACTGACACAGCTAAAATTGTGGAATAGATTTGACGGTGAAATTGGGCGCACACCGTGCGCCCCTACAATACTAATCCACCATTTTAGGTGTGCCACGCCAGTAGTAGTCTTTGGCAGATACTGCTTGAACATCGTCTGCCCGTTCCTAGTGCAGCGCGGCGGAAGTCCTTGAGCAGCTTTGTCTATGCTGTTAAAGCAGGGGGAGCAATGTAGAGACGCGCCATGGCGCGTCTCTACTCTTATAATCGCCTTGAGGGGTGAGGGGTGTCACACCCAGTTTTGGATCAATGACTGACAGCCTAAAATTGATCTTTTATTCCTTAGCAGGAGAATATTGCACGCGATCGCACTCGATCAGAATCCCCCTGTCTTGCAGCCGCAGGGGTTCTAATTCCCCTAAACCTTAGTCATACCGCTTCCCGTAACGCCTGTATATTTGAACCACAAATGGCTTTTAGATTACGGGTAATCTTCTCAATATCCCAGTTCCACCATTGCATCTCTAACAGTTCAGCGATAACATTATCGTCAAAACGCTTGCGGATTACTTGCGCCGGATTTCCCCCCACAATCGCATAAGGTTCAACAGGGCGAGTTACTACTGATGCTGTGGCGATAATCGCCCCATCCCCTATATGAATACCGGGCATAATTGTTGCTCCATAACCCATCCAGACATCATTCCCAATCACCGTATCCCCTTTGTGGGGCCAGCTATCAGGCATGGCGACTTCCCATCCGGAACCAAATATCGGAAAGGGATAATTAGTAAACCAATCGGTGCGATGATTCCCCCCATTCATAATAAACTTTACATCTGAACCAATCGCGCAAAATTTACCGATAATTAGCTGATCACCGACAAAATCAAAGTGATATAAAACATTCCGTTCAAAATTTTCTGGATTCTCGAAATCATCGTAATAGGTGTAGTCACCAACGATAATGTTAGGATTATTGATAATATTATTCAAGAAAACTAACCGAGTTTGGTCAGCTAACGGATATTTGCTATGGGGAGATGGTCCGTGAATCATAAGTAACCCTTTGGGATTCTGGCGACGGTACATCATTACCTGGACATAAATTCTGGCAAGCTGTACTAAGAAATGTTAACAATTGTTAAGTCCTTACTGTTTCCTGTTCCCCGATCTCAAACCGTCAATTTTAATTGGGTCTGACTCCTTAGATAACCTGGATTCGGTATAGCGCGATCGCAGGTTCAGAGGCTATTCCTTAATCAAATCTTAAGAGTTTAATCCTTAACTTTAATTCAATCTACTCTAACCTCTCTTAAACAAAAAATTCCCCAACGAACTATAGTAAAATTACTACAATTGATCCAAATTATTTTATGAACAGCCAATGGCTTTAACGCTGAAAATATTTGCAGATACCCTCCTCAAACAGCAGCCTGTCGATAGCAGTCAAATCTCTAACCCTGAAGATCTTTATAGTCTGACCAAAGGGATAGAGTTAGAACTGCACAGTTGGGACCCTAAGGACGGAGAACCCCACCATATCCGGGTGGCTTTTGCCACAGACCGATTTAACAACAAGAATACATGGTACGCCTTTACCGACCACATTCAGATTTGGGACGGCGAAACCGTGGTGCTACCCCCAGTGTCTCCCCCAGGTTCTACCGAAGTTCTGTTTAATGTGCGTTCCTGTTCCACTCATGTCGTGCGGGGACTGGATCAGCAGGTGATTGATGAGATGAACTTTATCACACCTGACACCCTGGTCAGTTTTGAAGACTTGAATGTGCGTCTGGGACAAGCGGTGTGGCCCTTCCTCCAGCCCGCTGCAAAAGCCGCCTTGGGGCGGGCAATTCGCGATCGCGGTATTCCCCTAGTCATCAATTCCGCTTATCGCACCATCGCCCAACAGCTTATCCTCTACAATCACTATCGGGCAGGTAAGCGTTGCGGGATTCCACTCGCCGCCCGTCCGCCTCGCAGTAATCACCAAAGTGGTTTAGCCGTCGATATCCAAGATACCGATGGCTGGCGATCCTTTCTCGAACGACATGGCTGGCGATGGTTGGGTCCGAGAGATTATCCTCACTTCGACTATATTCGCGGCGGACGTGACATTCGTAGCCTTGCTGTGCAGGCGTTCCAACGGGTTTGGAATCGATACAATCCCCAGGATCGGATTGCCGAAGATGGGGGCTATGGACCGGCTACCGAACGGCGACTGAATCGGAGTATTATCGGCGGTTTTGGGGAAGTCTGGCAGGGCTTTGAAATCATTAAGTTGACAAGTCCCTACATGCATGGTAAAGATGTCCGCAAAATACAGCAAGCATTAGCAGATGCCAAAATTAATGTTGGGGTAGATGGCGTGTTTGGACCAGGAACTCAAGCAGCAGTGAAGCTGTTTCAAAAGGCAAAGGGCTTGATTGCCGATGGTGTGGTTGGACCGGCTACCCTGGTGCAACTGGGATTTTTTGGCGCACCTGTGGTTATCTCGCCACCCAAACCTGAACCCAAACCCACTCCAGAACCGGAACCCAAACCCTCTGAACCCACGACTCCACCAGCCAAGGCTGTCGGACGCATCTTGGTTTCTGCGGGTCATGACCTTAAAGATCCCGGAGTCGTGGCGTTAGGCACCACAGAAGCCCTGGAAATGATTCTTATCCGTAACGCCCTGGTACAGGAACTCCAGTCACGAGGGGTTAATTTCCTCATCGTACCCGACGACCTAGATCTTGCCGGTACAATCAAATGGATCAACGATCGCGTCCTGCCTGGGGATGTGGCGATAGAATTGGGTGGCAATGCTTTTAATGGTTCTGTGCGAGGGACTGAAGCTTATTATATTGACGGTAACGAGGAACGCAAAAAAGATGCTCAGTTAGTCTTAGAGGCGTTCTTAAAGAAAGTCCCCGAACTGCGTTTACCGGGAAAACCGCTCTCACGGGGCGTTAAACCTGATACCTTGAGTGCCAAAAATCAGCTTCCCTTTTGTCGTGAAGTTGCCGCATCATCTATTATCTTCAATATCTGCTTCCTCGATAATCCCGAAGACTTAACCTTACTCCAAGAAAACCGCGATCGCTTTGCTCAAGGTTTAGCTGATGGCTTGCTGCAATGGAGTGGTCAAACGGCAAAATCGGATCAAACTTCACCCCATTTCCAACTGATTAATATCCAAATTCAAAACTATGACCATGACGAAAAAGGGCTTCTGGTCAATGGGAATTCCTATATTCCGGCGGATCTGGTAGCGAATTTAGGTGTTGATCTGACTGTGGAATCGGATATTCGCCAACTCAGTTATGGCAATATCGTGTATGTAAAAGCGGTTGATCTCCAGCCCTTTAATATCTCCGTCGGCTGGGATAATGATACCAGAACGGTATTACTGAATACAGCGACTCAAACCGATCTGGATCAGTCTGATAAGATTATCTGGTTTGGCAATGCTTCAGAAGAAGATTTAAAAGCCTTTCTCACCAGTAATAATGAAAAGGCACTTGACCAGTTCCCCGACATCCATACAATTTACATTGAAGAGGCGGAAAAAGAAGATGTTAATCACGACATAGCCTTTTGTCAGATGTGTCTAACAACCAACTTTTTACGCTTTGGCGGTTCATTACAACCGGAACAAAATAATTTTGGCGGTTTAGGGACAGCCAATAGTGATCCGGCGGGTGCATTTTTCCCCGATATTCGCACAGGTGTGAAAGCTCACATTCAGCACCTAAAAGCCTATGGAACAACGGCGCCCATTGAACATCCGCCCATCGTCAGCCCTCGGTTTCAGTTTGTCTTACGCGGGAGTGCGCCTTCTGTGTATGACTTGAGTCGGCGCTGGAGTCCTGATCCGGAGTATGGGAATAAGATTATGGCATTGGTGCGACGTTTGCATGGAGTGGTGTCTAATGTTGAAGACACGCCTCAATCCTTCTTTATGCGTTTGAGTCATACGGTAGCGCCAATGGAGAATAACGGAAGCGATAGTCCTTGTGCGCTTTAACTGTTGTAGAGACGTTCCGGCGGAACGTCTCTACTCACTGTCTAATCCAGAAAATATATTATCTAACGCCGCTTTGTCTTTGTGATTTAACGGTACTTTTGAACTGCCCCGATCCCTTAGCCTCGTGAAGTTATTTAATCTTCGCTTTAAGAAAATAAGTCGTCATTTTTCCTTTCCCTTTAACCTGGATCATACCTCGTTCTTCAAATAGATATTTATCCTGTAACTTTTTATACGTAAATTCAGTAACTTGAATTTGATCAGGGAGTCCTTGAGATTCCATGCGTGAGGCGATATTAACCGTATCTCCCCATAGATCATAACTAAACTTTTTGATGCCAATTACGCCAGCAACAACAGGTCCTGTATTGATACCAATGCGAATGCTTAAGGTCTGATTATTCTGGTTATTAAATTTGGTAATTACCTGTTGCATATCCAGTGCCATATTCGCAGTGGCTTCAGCATGATCGGAGCGGGGAGTGGGTAATCCACCCACCACCATATACGCATCACCAATCGTTTTAATTTTCTCCAACCCGTAGCAATCACTCAATTCATCAAAGGCAGAAAAAATCCGGTTGAGTAATTCAACAACTTGCGCTGGTGGAAAGCGAGCTGATAATTCTGTAAAGCCAACAATATCAGCAAACAAAACCGTGACTTCCTCAAAGTTATCGGCGATTGTACTTTCGAGTTGTTTCAACCGTTGAGCAATTACTTTGGGTAAAATATTTAACAGTAGACGTTCGGCTTGCTCTTGTTCATAGTGTAGCGCTTCTTGCCATGCTTTACGTACCGTAATATCTTCTACTGTTCCTTCATAATAAATAAAATCACCGTGGCGATCGCGAATGGCTCTTGCCTTCTCCTCAATCCAAATTTTGCTACCATTCTTGCGGTAAACTTGCGATTCAAAATCTGAAACTGTTCCATATTTTTCGAGGATACGAATTAATTCATCGTGACGGTTGGGCTGAACGTAAAGCTGTCGATTCAGGTTAGTTAAATTTGCACATACTTCTTCCGCAGAAGCATAACCATAAATAGTAGCTAAGGTTGTATTCGCACTTAAAAACCTTCCACTTGGAGTAATCTTAAAAATCCCTTCGACTGAGTTGTCAAAACTACTGCGATATTTTTCTTCGCATCTTTGAAGTTTTTGAGCTAACTCTTTAGTTTTTAATGTAAACAGAATAAATAACGTGGCGGTTATAACACCAGAAACGGTATAAAATAAAATACGGTAAACTTGAGTATTTCTTAAAAAGAGTTGATAAGAACGGTGATAAATTTTCAGGAGCTGTTCACTCTGTTGCTCAGTGGGCAATTCCAGAATTTGCATCACCAGACTATCAACCTGAGATTCATGGGTCACAATAATTTCGGCATAGATTAGGGCGGTATCGAGTTCAGAAATACTTAAAGCAGAAGACGCTGCCAATAGATCTGCACGTTGCCGAATTGCTGCCACTTGTCTCTGAATTTTTAAAATTAATTCATCATTGGGAGACAGGGTATAAATTAAAACATCGTTCAATAGAGTATTCAATCGATTGATCAAGTCATCAGCCTTTGGTTCCGCTGCGGCTTTATTAGAGAATTTTTGAATAGTATTGGGCAGAGAGGTTAAGGATTGATTGAGAATAGTTTCTTTTTTGATTACTTCTTGGATTAACTCTTTCTTGCGCTCAAATAGCGAGCGATTACGTCGTAAAGCCGACTTAATTTCTGGTTCATGCTGGCTATTGACAAAATTAGGAATATTTTCTAGGGTATGGTGTAATTCCTGAAGTTGCCTTAAATCATTAAGAATAGTTTCATGATCATTCAAAGAATCCTGTTGAACCTGCAATATATCCGTATTTAAAGTTGCGCCAGTTTCCTGAAGTTGGTGTAAGTTTGACAGATAGTGATGGTGTTGAGTAGAATTAATAGCTTGAGCTTTAATGAATAACATTACCCATAAAAAAGCTCCGCCTGCGGCAATTCCTATATTTCGCATAGCGGAGAACTTCATAAGCAGCTCAATGTCAATCGACTTAACAGACCTTACACCCAAACAGGCGACTCGATCGGGATAGATATCCTATCCACTCCTTTCAGGAGGTGAACGGGGAAACAAAGACATCGTTTGCTCGCACTTTGCTTGCCATCACGAGCCATCAGCCGGAAAACTGCTCCAGCTAGGATATTGGCTCGGTTTAGGTTATGTCTTGTTGGATACCTTCGACCTAGAGTCGGCAAAACACTTTAAGTTCAATGTAAGCTCTACTTAAAATAACTTCCGGTTCAAATCCAGTCCGGAAGAGTTACCCAGTGCCAGGGTGTTAAGTTTGATTGAGAACTTTAATCACTAGCAGATTTGTGATTACCAGATGCCAATGAATTGTGATCCGAATTTACCGGGTATCGGTAGGTTCTGTAGAGGTTTGAGGTAACGGACAACAAGAGCGATCGCGCACCAACCGCAGATAGTCTTTTTGATTTAACGATTCTGGGAGACGAGAAGATTCTCTGGTCTGATTTTTGGGATCGGGAGAACGATCGCGATCGCCACCCTCTCTATTTTCCCCGTGACGAAGGCGTTGGTGAATCGCACTCAAGCGATTCTGAGTATTGATCGGTTCTCGCGGCGTGGGTAAATCCGTATTGGGCCAATTGGATAAATCGTTACAGGTGCAAGACTCTGGCGGTGATCCCACGTTGAACATAGGAACGGGCATATCACAGCGGGAACAGGGTTCAAGGTCCCACTTTGATGTCAACAATTCAGAAATCGTTTGACTGGTTCCGGTGAGATAACAATCCCCGCTTTCTGGTGAAAGTAGATATTGCCAGAGTTCCTCAAACTCCTGACTATAGCGATCGCCAGCAATGATTCGCTGCGGTTGCAGCACGTTTTCACCATTGCGGACGACAACTTTTTTGCCAACCTGAAACCAATAGGCTAGGTAACGTTTGACTTGCTGTTCAGATGCCATAGAATATATTAGACCTCAGCAGCAATAGCTGCTTTATTATTACCGTCTGTATTTCTATGGTAGCGATTCCCGCGATAGCGGTGATCCCAGGGTGCTGAGATTAAGCAGATGACCGCCCGTAACCAAATAAACGGGGTTTGCCATAATACCCAACTGACGCACGACTTGACCGAGGCGATCGCGAAAGGTTCTGCCTATGGGATAAGCTGGAACCACACCCCAACCTGTCTCTTCAGCAACCAGAATTATGGTGGCTGAGGTTTGGCTGACAAGGCTCAAGAGGGTGTCTTTCCTATCCTGCCAACTAGAATCCTCTTGTTCTAGGCAATTGGCGACCCAGGTTCCCAAAGAGTCAATTAACAGACAGTAATCCTGTTGATCCCACTCCAGAATTGTCTGTGCTAATTCTATTGGTGTCCAGATCAATGTCCACTCGGCAGGGCGTCTCTGTTGATGCTGCTCAATCCGGGCAACCCATTCCAAATCGTTAGGATCAACCTGTGCCGTTGCCACATAAACGACCTGCTTATCCGTCTGTTGGGCTAACTGTTCTGCCCATTCACTTTTTCCAGAACGTGCTGGACCTGTGACCAGGATAAGCTGACCCATGGGTATAGTTCCTGCGATCGCTTTCGTCTGCCGTGATCGATCTTACTGGACAATGACCAAAAATTGGCGATTTGCCGAATCCATTCCCGGATTGGTTAAAAATTGAACGAAATAGTTGAGCGCGGTCCCCATCTAGAATCTTTGATTTAGATGGGGGAAAGCGAAACGAAGATGATAAGCGGTAGCATCCTTAGTCTGGTTTTTCCTGGTTTTTCACATACTTTAGGAGTTTGTATAGGGTTGCCCCGGCTCCGACTGTAATTAGGGCATAGCTACTAGCCCAAAATATGTTTGGGTGACCAGTAAAACTGTTTGAGATGCTGTTAATAATTAGAGCGAGTCTTAAGCCTTGTTGTGGTCATATAGCTGATTTTGTAACTAAGTTGACAACTAAGCCATTCAATTGTAACATTATATCCATAGAGGCTTAGGTCGAGGCTATGGTCAAGAAAAAGGCTAAAAAGCAATCCAAGCGGAAAAAGACACAAAAAGAGCCAAACATCAGAACCGATGTTTGGCAATTAGTCATGACGCAAGAGCAGCGACGATTAGCAGTCTTGACCGTAGCGGAATATCGACTTTTTCTGAAGCCGTTGGTACTCATTAGCTATTGGAATTGGGGAAATCTCTCTGGGCTAAACAGTTCCGAGAGAGTCAATGCTTTAGAAAAGCTGATTCACAAGACAGTAAACAACCCCAACCCTAAATACTATTGGTACTTCCACAAAGCTATCAGCAATCATCCTTCATTCCGCAAGTTTCCCAGCTACCTAAGACGTGCTGCAATTCAAGATGCACTAGGCATTGTTAGTAGCTTTGTTACTCGTTGGGACGATTGGAAGAGAGGGGAACGGAGGCATCGACACGACAAAGCTCCCAGGTTGACCTCAATGTGCAACAGCTATCCAGCAATGTACAAGGGTCAACAAATTAAGTACCATTCCAACTTCAATATAGTAGAACTAAAAATATGGAATGGTGTTGATTGGGTTTGGATGCAAGGTGTTTCCATCAAAAAGCATGGAAAAAGTCGGCACACCAGGGAAGGAGCAAGACTGTTGTCCCCTGCTCTGATTGCTAATAAGCGAATTGTTCATCTTTCCATGCCTGTTGAGGTTAACCGTCAACCTCTACCTGATTCAGACTATGTTTGTGCTATTGACATTGGCATAAACACAACAGCAACCTGCTCAATAGTTGGCAAGGACGGTACTGTAAAAGCTAGGAAATTTATCAATCCGGCTAGAGACATAGACCGTCGTGACCAACGTAAGCAGCGTATTGCTACTAAGTCCAAACTAACTCGGAAAATCATCAACCAGGATTTGCCTAAGGGCTTCTGCCAAGGTTTGTATCGAAAGTCTAAAAACATCAACAACCACATTGCTCAAACCGTTTCGAGGCAGATTGTTGAGTTTGCCCAAAAACATCATGTTAGCGTGATGGTATTTGAGGACTTGTCGAATTGGAAAGCTAAAGGCGGGAAGCATGGGTCTTTACAGAAACAGCGCTTCCACCAATGGTGCAAGGACAAACTGGTTGAGTTAACTATTCAGAAATTCTCCGAGTTAGGTGGAAAGGTAAACAAAGTCAACGCTAAGTACACCAGTGCTTATGCCTTTGACGGTAGCGGGAAAATTAAGCGGAGTAACAAGAAGTATTCCCAAGCTGTATTTCAGGATGGGAAGCGCTACAACGCCGACTTATCCGCTTCCTACAACATCGGTGCCAGATATTGGTATGCGGTATTAACTAATAGTAAATTTACTAGGGTCTGGGCAGGCAGAAGCTCCTCCCAGACGCTGGGAACGCCAGTGACGCTCAGTACCCTTTGGGAGCTGAGTAAAGCCTAGCATAAGAATCCCCAGCTGGAATTTTTAATTTAGCTGGGGTGCGTTCAATAAGTGGGTGGCAATGTCCCAAAACCAAACCCTAAGGACTTCATCTGCTGCATTAAGCGTGATTTTTGCCCAGTGGCATCAGAAACATGAAACCAGAACTGCAACGGATCGAAAGCACTCTATCTCAGTTAGCCCAGGATGACAAAACCTCATCCACGGCTGTGGCGTCCCCAACAGACTCAACTGACAGCAATTCCCGTGACTCCGCCAAAGGAAAAGAGCCTTCATTTTCGATTAGTGTTACGCCATTCCCGGCTCAAAAACAGCAAAGTAAAACTCCTACACTACCTAAACTTAAATCCGCTAGCTTCAGTGAACATCGCCATAGCGCCAATCCCGCATTGGCAATGAACCTGCTTAAAGAAATTGAAGAGATTGTCTCAGGTTGGCAGAACCAACTGCACGCGATTGTGCGCCAAATTCAAGATATTTATATAGATGGACCCATCGTTGAGGGTTGGTTAGAATCTCATGCCCGTCAACCTGAAGCTGATCACCCAGGAGTACGTCGTGCTGAGGTGGATCGACTCATGGACTATGTAACCCAACCGTGGCATCAATCTGATACTGATACTAATGTCACCTGTGAATCCCCCCGTGCGGGTTATCGCCTTTGTGGTTTGGATGCTGATGGGCAGTTTTGGGTGCGTATCTGTCCTGCGGATCAAGTCCCTAGTGTTAGTTTAGCGATCGCGCGTTATCAGAAGCTACGACAGCTACTGAGTCGCAAAAATGATCTGGAAACGCGCCTAAGCCAGCTTGCAGAAACCCTAGCGGTGTTGCATGCTCATCTCGGTAACGATTGAAGGTTCAACAGAAAGTTGGCAGGTTAGTGAGTGAGGAAGCTATAACATTGATAGAACGTAATGGCACATCTATCACTGTTTCCCATCCCTGATCCAGGTCAAATTCTTTAACTGAGAATTGTACTGTAGCCTATCCCACCAGAATAAAGACGCTTAAGACGCTAAACTATGGCTATGGATTGGAGCATCTAGCCAAAGGTTCGTTTAGTAAGCTGGGATGGTATGGTCAAGGTGGTAAAATCTCATGCTCCTATCAAGGAATTGGGAAAATGCCACAATTTTCAACATTTATCACAGTTCCACTAGCCCAAACTCGCTCAGGTTTTGAATCCTGTTCATTTTAGGGTTCAAAATGTAAGTCAAACGTTCCCGTTTTTACCGATTAAATATTTTTTAATCATGACCACTACTGATTCTAAAGTTCCCATTTCTGTTCTAATTCCAGCCAAAAACGAAGAAGCTAACCTTCCCGCTTGTCTGGCTAGTGTCGCCAGAGCCGATGAAGTGTTCGTCGTGGATTCTCAAAGTAGCGATCGCTCTATCGAAATTGCCGAAAACGCTGGCGCGAAAGTTGTGCAATTTTATTTCAATGGACATTGGCCCAAAAAGAAAAATTGGAGTTTGGATAATCTGCCCTTTCGTAATGAATGGGTGCTGATTGTAGATTGCGATGAACGCATTCCCCCGGCACTTTGGGATGAAATTGCTACGGCGATTAACGATCCTAACTATGAAGGGTACTATATCAATCGCCGCGTTTATTTCTTAGGCAAGTGGATTCGCCACGGCGGGAAATATCCTGATTGGAATCTGCGCTTGTTTAAACATCAAAAAGGTCGCTACGAAAACCTGGGAACCGAAGGAATCCCCAACACGGGGGATAATGAAGTTCACGAACACGTTATCCTTAAAGGCTTAGTCGGTTATCTCAAAGCGGACATGGATCATATCGATTTCCGAGATATCTACCACTGGCTAGAACGACACAATCGCTATTCCAACTGGGAAGCCCGGGTCTACCTTAATATGCTCACGGGTCATGATGAATCAGGTACGATTGGTGCTAATTTATTTGGTGATGCGGTACAGCGTAAGCGTTTTCTGAGAAAGGTTTGGGTGTGGATGCCATTTAAACCCACCTTGCGGTTCATTATCTTTTATTTTATCCAATTTGGGTTTCTGGATGGTAGAGCAGGTTATATTTACGGACGTTTGTTGAGTCAATACGAATATCAAATTGGTGTCAAACTCTACGAATTACGCAAGTTTGGCGGTCAGCTGAATCCAGAGGTGGAAACATCAGATGTTTCATCTGCGAAATCTCCGGCGACTTCTGGGGTTTCTCCCAAGCCATAATCGATTGTTACAAGGTGCAAATTGCTGATTAAGATTTGGTGAAAAGAAATAGGACACAGAAAACTGGCTCAACACGGAAAATCCGTGATATTAAGGGGTTTTAGCTTGCCACTTTACTGTATTGATTGAACCAGGGAAAAATCCAATAACTGATTAGCCAAGAATCGAAAATATAAAATGGTATAAGTATCTATGAGTCGAGACTTAGACACCAATGTTCCAGATTTAACCGAACCTCCTGTTTTGGATGACACCCCTTTAGTTGATTTGCGAAAGTATGACCAGTCCAACTTTGACCGGGGGCGTTCAAGCTGGTTTGTTTTACTCTGGTGGTTGGTTCAAGCTGTTGCTTTTCCGATAAGTCCTCATAATTTCAATGGCTTTCGTTGCTTTTTGCTGCGGTTATTTGGTGCCAAAATTGGTCAAGGGGTACTCATCCGTCCCACCGCTCGCTTTACCTATCCTTGGAAGGTAGAAATTGGGGACTATAGTTGGATTGGGGATGATGTGGTTTTATACAGCTTAGAGCAGATTCACATTGGATGCCATTGTGTGATTTCTCAAAAAAGCTATCTTTGCACCGGAAGTCATGATATTCAAGATGCGGCTTTTAGTCTAAAAACGGCGGGAATTAGCATTGGGAACGGAGTTTGGATTGCTACTGATTGTTTTATTGCTCCCGGTGTCCAAATTGGGGCGAATGCAGTGATTGGCGCCCGCAGTAGTGTTTTTAGTAATATTCCGGCTCAACAGGTGTGTTGGGGTACACCTGCTCACCCCCGTTATCTACGACAGATTTAGTTGATCAACTAAATGCTTGAATACTTTACAGGCTCTCTAGAGTTCAAAAGTACAGGCAATTATTTACTTTATAAATAGTCTCCAATATAGCTATCTGGATATAAAAATAAATAAATAATATTAAAATTTGTTAAGGCAGTAGTAATTACTACCTTAATGTGCTAATTGTGTGTATAGTGTAATGAACTGAACCATCCTTGGGTTCACTGAAAGTCGGGTCAAATGCTCTTGTAAATTTATCAAAAATACATGGGAACAAACAAAATCAAGCCCCTTAATTTTTCTGGTGCATACATAGATGCGAAGTACGTTGAAAATGTGGAAAATTATCCCATTAACAGGCGTACCATTGTCGTCAACCCAGAAGAATCCGATGCTTACCTGAACGAAACGAGTAGGAGCATTATTCCCGCCTTTTCCTCGACAATCCTCAACGATACCATCATCAAGGAAGCCAAATCCTTGCTGTTGCTTGAAGTGGTAGAGACGAAAAACATCGGCAAGATTGTCTTTGAGTCAGGGTGGGATTTGTTAGGCAACTTCCCTGGTGTAGACTTTCCCAAAGATGTACCTCTGTGGAAGTCCCCCCAAGACGAAGCCGGAATCCTAAAAGTTGATCCTTACTTTATGGCAAGGCAATCGAGTCAGCCTGAGCACCAAGAAAAGTTTTCGGTTAAAGTCAACCTCTGGTATGCCCCTTCTCTTACCGATTGTGCTATCCATAACCAACATGACTTCCTTGAAATTCATACCCAAATCTTTGGACGGGGAAGTATGCAGAAGTTCAAAGAGAATGATTTTAGCACTCTCTATGAAGATCTTTTGATGATTGAGGGATACACCCAGATCATTCCCTTTTGTCAAGTTCACAAACAGCAGAAGTATACCTATCCGTGGCATCAATATTACGCGGATACCGATTGTATCTGGATGGCGATCGAATATCACCCAATTAAAAATAGCCACAAAGTCGGAAAAAGGGAATAATTGGGTTAAGGTATATCGAGGAATTTGAACGGGAAACTATTTCCGGGCTGCTCAGTACCAAAACATCCATATCTAAGTTTTGATTTCATGGCAGTATCCATGAAATAATTCTTAATAGTTCCTTTGCTTTTCGGCTTAAAGCTTTTGGCGATAATTCATTCACCATTAGCGTTTCAACTTTTTTAATCATGTTTCCCTCGCTACATTATCTGGGAAATTCCCATATTTTGTTGCGTGACTCTATTCAGAACAAAATTCAACATTTCTTTAATTATTTTTGCCGAGAGAACGTAAGATCATCATGTCGAACGAAATTTTTCCAAGTAATCGGGTTTACAAATTTCTCAAGGTTGAGGAATATTTTGGTCGCTACAAAGAATGGGACAAACTGGGATCAGCTACCAGTCATTCCTTCGAGGCGACTCAAAACACGTTGAGCCTTAAATTCAAGAAGGCGGATGGCAGCGATTGCCTGATGTTAATCCAGATCCTTCAGAATGATACCTTGCGGGTGCGCTTCAACCCGAAAAAATCAACGGAGGCGGAATACAGCCTTCTTGACCACTTGCTGGAAAACCGTAACTTTGATGAAACAGACGAAGAGTTACTCAAAAATCTACTCTTTGATATAGATTACACAGAAGGGAACGGTCAGGTTGTTTTGACAACTAAGTCTGAGCATAATCCTGTCGTCATGAAAGTGGTTGTTACCTTGGCGCCCTTTGGCATCAAAGTGTTCAACAACTCCACATCCAATGCCAACTATACAGAAATTCCCGTCTGGCAAACCGCAGAACCGGGAATTTACTATACCCCCAATGGTCCTGATGATTATGCCATCATCCAAGCGGTTAAGAGTCCAGCCGATGCCAAGTATATTGGGTTTGGTGAACAGGGAGGAACCAAACTCAGCAAAAATACCGAACAGTTGAATTATTTCAACTTCGATAATATGCGGTATCGACAGGTCTATGATCGAGGTCCTTTAGATAACCGCGAACCGCTTTACCACTCCGAGCCTTTCTTCTACGAGTTTAATGGGATTCCGGGGAGTAAAAACGTGAATGCCGTTCTCCTTGACAACCCCAGTCAAGTGTTTATTGATATCAACTATAGCAACTCCAGTCGCTATATGTTGGGCACCCGGTTTAACGACCTTGACTATTACGTCTTCATCGCAGAAGATCCCAAGGATATCTTAGATAGCTTTACCGCCATTGTCGGTCGCGCCGAGTTGAAACCGCGTTACGCTCTGGGATATCACCAAGGGTGCTATGGATACGAATGTGCGGCAGATCTGAAGTGGGCTGTTGACAAACATCGGGATTATGGTATTCCTCTGGATGGGCTGGCTGTAGATGTGGATCTCCAAGATAACTACCGGACTTTTACGATCAAGCCGAACTACCAAACGAATAAGAACAATCCCTCCGAGCAAACCTTCGGCAATCACAAGGAAATGTTCAGTTACCTGCGATCGCAGGGTGTTAAGTGTAGCACTAATATTACCCCGGTGATTAGCAAGCAAGATGAGGGCAACCCCGGTTACTACTCAACCTACAAAGAGGGACTAGACAACGACTACTTTGTCAAAGACCTGCGCTACGATGCGAACAATCCCGACAATTTTCACTACCAAATCTACGGTGGCGGTAATGAATACTCTCCCAATGGTGGGTGGGTTGAAGGTTACAACAGCGGCAAACCTTACATCGGTGAAGTGTACTACGGAAACGATGCCGCTGGCAACGAGCTGGGAAGTCCAGGTCACTACGCCGATTTCGCCCGCCCTGAAGTGCGGGAATGGTGGGGTAAGCAGTATACCTACCTGTTCGAGCAGGGGCTAGAATTTGTCTGGCAGGATATGACTACCCCAGCCATCCGAGATAAGCGGGGAGATATGAAGGGCTTCCCCTTCAAACTCTATATCAACACCGACTTTGAAGGCACAGTGGAACAAACCACTGTCCTCAAAGCATGGAACACCTACTCCTACAATCTGCACAAAGCCACCTACGAAGGACTGAATAAACTACCTGGACGGGAGAATAAGCGCAATTTTATCATTGGACGGGGCAGTTATGTGGGTTCTCACCGATATGCTGGCTTGTGGACAGGGGATAACTCCTCTGACTGGGATTTCTTCCAGATGAATATCTCCCAAGTTCTGTCTCTCGGTATGCACGCCTTAGCCATCACCGGGCAAGATATTGGCGGTTTTGAACAGTCAGCCAGTGACGATAAGCAGAAGTGGGCAAGTCCTGAATTGGTGATTCGTTGGACGGCTGCAGGCGCTTTCTTGCCCTGGTTCCGCAATCACTACGTCCGCAAAGGGCGCAAAGAGTTCCAAGAAGTCTTCCAGTATACGGAGTGGTTTGAAACATGGGGTAAGGAGATTCCCGCTCCCCAAGACTTGTACTACATGGTTCCGACAATTTGCCGGCATTATATTCAGCTGCGCTATCGCCTGATGCAGTTGTTCTATGATGCTTTGTTTGAGAATACTCTGGATGGTCTACCGATATGCCGTCCCTTGTTCCTCAACGATCCCCAGGACTTATCTCTCTACAACGATAAAGAACAATTCCTCAACGATGAGTTCTTTGTCCGCAAAGATCTGCTGATTGCTCCGGTGTTGCACCCGCAATCGGAAAATAACAACAATGGTAAGCGGGATGTTTATCTGCCCCAAGGTAGCGACTGGTATGGTTTTGTGAACAACAGTATGCCTTTGGGTTCTGTGGTAGAAGGGGGAACAACGATACGCGATTTTGATGCCAATATCAATCTCAATGGCGATCACATTCACTTTATCGTTCCCATTTTCGTCCGGGCTGGTGCAATTATTCCCACAATTGAGATAGAACAATATGTGGGGCAATTGAATGCAGAAGGGAAACCCAATCCGATTACCCTGAATGTCTATCCTGGGCAGCAAGGGGAATACACGATGTATTTGGATGATGGAGTGAGCCGTTCTTCTGCTCCCAAAGCTGAAGTGGATGACGATAAAGCCAACGACGAATATCGTGCGACCAAAATTACCCAGAGCTATACCAGCGAAAAGACGCGGGAGATTAAGGTAGAGCGCATCCACGACGGATATACGCCCCAGTATGAGCAGTATTTCTTCGTCGCCATATTGCATGATCCAGGGGAAGCAAAGGGAAATTCTGGTCCACTCAAGAGCGTTACCATTGCTGGACAACAGGTAAGTGCAATTACTGGTAACAGCCCAGAGGAACGGGCGCAGCATCTCAATGCTTCTGCCAATAATGCTTGGTATTACAACGAGAATATCAACATCAGTTTCATCAAGGTGTTTGATAATGCCTCGTCGATTACCCTCAACTTGGACTATGTGTAATATCAAGTTCGGTTAGCTATGTAGAGACGCGCCATGGCGCTATGTAGAGACGCGCCATGGCGCGTCTCTACGTCTCACCCATTCAGCGTTCTTAAGTGGGAGGAATTGTATTATGACAAAGGATAAAACGATAGAGGAAACGAAAAAGGTGTGGAAACACCACATTGAGGCATGGGATGCAGGCGATCTAGATGAGATTATGGTTGACTATGGCGAAGTGAAGCAGTACGTGGTGTTTTTGAGAGTCTGTTTCAGATATTTAGCAATGGTGAAAACATAATTGATCCTGAAGTGATTGAAGGAGAAGTGATCTACATTACTTGGGACTTTACGCCGAAAAATGATGACACTTACTTTGGAACGGACAGCTTTGTTGTCCACAAAAGCATGATTAAATACCAAACCATTGCGTCTCTACTGTATGAAAAATACCCCATAGGTTCTTGATGGAAAAAGACTGTAGGCGGCAATAGGCAAGGGGAAGCGGCAAATCCCCAACCCGCGATCGCGAACTCTACCGGAGAAAACCATGCAAGTCCAACTTAAGCAAATAATCCTTCCCCCAGGTCAACAACTTCTGATGACCGATGTCAGTTGGCAAATGTACGAACAACTGCTAGAGGAGTTCGGTGAACAACGGGGTTCGCGGATTAACTATAGTCAAGGACTCTTGGAAATTATGGTGCCTTTACCCGAACATGAAGATGATAAAGTAATGATTGCCGACTTTGTCAAGGTACTCCTAGAAGAACTAGACATAGAATTTAGAAGTTTGGGTTCAACAACCTTTAAAAGTGAAACCATGCAACAAGGGATAGAAGCCGATGATTGCTTCTATATTGAAAACGAAGCAGCAGTTCGTGGGAAAAAACGCATTGATTTAAGCGTAGATCCGCCGCCCGATTTAGCCCTGGAAATTGATCTTACCTCCCGCACTCGATTTAATAACTACGAAGCATTAGGAGTAAGGGAACTGTGGCGGTTTAACGGGACGAAATTAGAAATAAACGTGCTGCAAGAAGGTGAATACATCCAGGTGAGCGAAAGTCCTCATTTTTCGGGATTTTATTTGGGTGAAGCACTCCCCCACTATTTAGAACGGAGTAAAATTGAGGGGCGAAATCAAACGATGAAAGTTTTTCGTGCTTGGGTGAGACAGCGAAAAGAAAACTAAATTAAACATAAAAATTATATTATTGATCAGACCAACTTTCCTCAATCCTATTCAAAACACTATCTAAATCTTCTCCACCGACATAATCTACAATACCTGTCCAAAACGTACCCGTTCCCACTGCTCCTGGCATCATATCTGAACCGTCGAAGCGCACAACTTTCGCATTGGTTAAAATCTCAGCTTGCCGTTTCGTCACCTCATCCGGATAAGCTTCTAAACTCACCTGTTGATGCGGAGAGAGATAACTACCCAAACTTGCCAAGATTTCATGAGGCTTTGATGTTGCTAAATACTCCATTAACTTTCGCGCCTCTGGAGTATCATTAAACATGGCAACGATTTCACCTGATACCAAAACCGGAGCATCAATGTCTTGATTAATCCTGGGAAATGGAAAAACATCAACATCTTTGCCCATCACCACATTATCCGGGAAAAATGCTGTAATAAAGCTACCCTGATGATGCATATAGCAACTGGGTGGCTCTTCAAAAAGACCCTTCGGTGAATCTCCAAATGGGGTACTCAGCACACCCGTTGTACCCCCAACAACATATTTAGGGTTAAGCGCAATTGTGCCAAATTTTTCAAAAGCTGTCTTAACGGTAGGATGATTGAAGGAAATTTCGCGAGTAATCCACTGATCATAAACCTCTGCGCCAGCGGTATGCAGCATGATATCTTCTACCCAGTCTGTCCCCACCCAACCTGTAGCACTACCATTCTCCATACCGATGCACCAAGGTACACCACCATCGGCGACAATCTTGTCAGACAATGCGATCATTTCATTCCATGTTGTCGGGATTTCATACCCCTTAGCTGTAAACGCGGTTGGGTTATACCAAACTAAGCTTTTGACAAATGCCCTATACCAGATACCATAGATTTTGTTATCAACGCTAGCTAGATTCAGCCAATCCCGAGCATAAGCATTGGATAGCTGTGTTGTATCCATAAAGGAATCAATCGCCACCAGGTTTCCTTCTCGAGCAAAGTCAGCCATCAAGCCCGGTTGGGGAAACATGGCAATATCCGGCGCATTACCTGAATCAACCCGCACGGGTAATAGAGTGGCGAACTCATTTGTGCCTTCGTAAATCACCTTAATTCCTGTTTCTTCAGTAAAAGGCGCTAGGGCTTTCTTGAGTTCCTCCTCACCCTTACCTGTAACGACTCCCATAATCGTTACCGTGTCGCTTTGAGCAGACTGATTTTGAGCCGGAGTACAAGCGGCTAAAAGTATTGATAAACTCAATAATAAAGTCAGCGTTTGACCAACTTTTGCTCTCAACATTTCTATTTTCTACCCAAGGGGAATAAACTTAATCCACTGATGCACCCCACTGGTTTAATTTTAATAATTAATTTTCGGCTTGATGTTGCAAAAATCAATATCAACTTTTTACGTCATAGCCCTTCTAAGATAACCTTGATTGTGGCGATCGGCAATAAGTTGTAAATTATAAACTTTTAATAATTAATTTACAAAAAATTAACAATTCAGCCAATGACGTAGCTGGCTTCTCGCGTCGTGAGTATGACATAAGACAAATAATTCTAAGGAGATAGGCGTTGTATCAGCCAGTTGCTATCTTCTGTGCGTTGATAGAGCAACCGATCATGTAACCGACTCGGACGCCCCTGCCAAAACTCAATGGTGACAGGAATTAATCGGAATCCTCCCCAGTGAGGTGGACGCGGCAGTGTTTTATGCTCATACTCTTTTTTAAGCTGTTGTAATCGTTGCTCAAGTACCTCGCGGCTGTCAATCACCTGACTTTGCTCAGATGCCCAAGCACCCAGTTGAGAGTCTTGGGGACGGCTGTGAAAATAAGTGTCTGACTCCTGAGCCGACACCTTTTCAATCTGTCCCTCAATCCGCACTTGTCGTTCTAGCTGAGTCCACCAAAACGCGATCGCGCCCCAAGGATTTGCCAATAACTGTTTTCCCTTGTGACTTTTGTAGTTGGTATAGAAGACAAACCCCCGCTCATCGTATCCTTTAAGCAGTACCATTCGCGCCGACGGTTTCCCATCCGGTGTTGCTGTTGCCAGAGTCATTGCATTGGGTTCTGCTAACTTGGCGGCTACCGCTTGGTCAAACCATAAGGTAAATTGCCCAAATGGATTGGGATGAGCATCTGTTTTACTTAACCCCTGTAGGGTGTACTCTTTCCGCAAATCGGCGATGCTTTTACTCATGTCATTTTGCCTTGGGCGTTATTTCTCGCTCTGGACTTAGGATGTAAAGAGAACAATCAATCCAGGCACAATAATCATTTGCCGTTTGTCCGGCAATCCCCACGCTACTAACGTGGAGCGTGGGGTTGTTGAATTTTTGCTCTAGACAAAAGGTTTTAGCGTCTCTTGCTAAAATTGTCAAGACACTGTAGACTGGAGGACTCAACTGATGCGACAACTAAATTTTCTGCTCATATTTGCTGTGTGTTTAGCGTTAGTTTTATTTAGCTTGCAAAACACTCAGCCTACATCGATTCAAATTATTGAAGGCATTGATGTTGAGGCTCCTCTAGCCCTAGAACTGATTATAGCCATGGGACTAGGTTCTGTGTTGGCATGGCTTTTTAGTGTCTGGACGCAGCTACAGCGACAGCTAGAGTCCTGGAAAGCCGTTCGTCAGATCCGGGCGAAAGAGGAACGCATTGAAGAATTAGAGCAAGACATGGAACGCTACAAGGCAGAAATCGAAGAACATCAGTTACCCGCACTATCGGCATCTGAACCTGTAACTGAAGGTACCATTGTTGAACAAGGGTGAATTATGGGGAAGTGCTTTGAGTTTTGAGTGAACTTCCTCATCTCCCCCATCTTCCCCATCTCCCTTGTTCCTACCTGAAAGATTGGTGATGAGACAAACACCTGCTACCGAAGCGATCGCGCTATTAATTGACCTAGCCCAACGGGGAGAAATCGATCCCTGGGATGTTCAGGTGATTGAAGTGATTGATCGCTATTTGAGTAGTCTCCCTTGGGGAGATGATGCCTTGAGTCCCCGTGAGACAGACTTGTCCCAATCCGGACAAGCTTTTTTATGGGCGTCAATGCTTGTCTTACTCAAAGCAGACACGCTACAACGTTTAGAGGAACCCGAAGAACCCGAACAAAGCGATACCGAAGCGGAAATCGAACCCCTTCAGGAACCGCGCTTACCCTTGTATTTGGAACGCCATATCCGTCGTCGCACGGCTGCGCCACCGCCCAAAAAACGCCCCGTCACCCTGAGCGAGTTGATCGAACAATTGCAGCAAATGGCAGATCAACTTGAAGCCACCCCAATACCCATCCGCTCAACCCGCCGACAATCTCTCTCACGAGGACAAACGGCACAAGCTATCGCCCATCTAGCTCATGATGAAAATCTCACCGATATTGCTAAACGCTTAGAACAGTTCATTTCCAGTCATTGGCACGAAATAGCTGCCGGAAAAGATTGGCTGAATCTAGAGCAATTGCTAGAGTGGTGGACGGTATCACTAACAGTATCGACAAACGGCAATCGCCCAAGGGCTGTTGATACCACTGAACCTCCAGTCAGCGATAGAGTCGGTGTGTTTTGGGCGCTGCTCCTGTTATCGGCTCAGTCTAAGGTGGAATTATCTCAAGAGGAGTTCTACCAAGACCTAAAAATCCGGACGCTGGAGTAAATCAATCAGGGGTGTTATCTGGGATTACGATTGGCAGCTTAATCGACTGCTCAACACTTGACAGAATGTACCAATACCAGTTCCATGAACCGCTTCTTGCCATTTGGCTTCCTAGCTTTTGGCAAGAGCCTTCAGATACTCATGTATACGGTATGTAGTCTCCTACATACCCACAAAGGTAAGTGGTGCATATTGATTGATTGGGTATCGGTAGTCACTCAAACTTTTGTGAATCTACCCCTTTGTCACCTGATCTGTGTCATTTTTCCCGGTATATAGGATGAGTCTTGACGACGGTTAAACGTCCTTGGAGGGCAACCACTGAGCATCAGACTCAATTGACTAACTTGAAAATTTGTGGCGTAGCTTGAGGAAGATAATATTATGAAAGCCATGATTCTGGCAGCCGGTAAGGGGACGCGGGTTCGCCCCATTACCTATACCATTCCCAAACCATTGATTCCCATCCTGCAAAAACCTGTAATGGAGTTTTTACTGGAACTTCTAAGACAGCATGGTTTTGACCAAGTTGTGGTTAACGTCTCTCACTTAGCCCACGAAATTGAAGGCTACTTCCGGGACGGTCAACGATTTGGTGTCGAAATTACCTATTCATTTGAAGGTCGAATTATCGATGGTCAATTGGTGGGGGAAGCCATGGGTTCTGCGGGTGGCATGCGTAAAATCCAAGACTTTTATCCCTTTTTTGACGACACTTTTGTTGTCCTTTGTGGGGATGCTCTGATTGATCTCGACTTGTCTGCTGCTGTCAAGTGGCATAAAGAAAAAGGTTCTGTGGCTACAATTGTGACCAAACCAGTGCCGCGAGAGCGAGTCTCTAGCTACGGTGTGGTGGTAACTGACGAAAGCGGTCGGATTAAAACTTTCCAGGAAAAACCCTCGGTAGAAGAAGCTCTCAGCACCAATATCAATACGGGCATTTATATTTTTGAACCCGAAGTCTTAGATTATATTCCATCTGGTCAGGAATATGACATCGGTGGCGATTTATTTCCCAAATTAGTGGAGATGGATGCGCCCTTTTATGCCGTATCCATGGATTTTCAGTGGGTGGATATTGGGAAAGTTCCCGACTATTGGCATGCGGTTCGGGGTGTTTTGAGGGGAGACATCAAAAATGTCTCGATTCCCGGTAAGGAAGTGGCTCCCGGTGTTTACACGGGATTAAACGTGGCGGTTAATTGGGACAAAGTGGATGTCACAGGACCGGTTTATATTGGCGGCATGACCCATATTGAAGATGGTGCTAAAATTATTGGTCCATCGATGATTGGTCCGAATTGCTGGATTTGTAAAGGGGCAACTGTTGATAACAGCGTGATCTTTGAATATTCCCGCCTAGGGGCAGGAGTTCGCTTGGTCGATAAGCTAGTCTTTGGACGCTACTGCGTTGATAAAACCGGTGCGACTATCGACGTGCAAGCTGCTGCCCTCGATTGGTTGATTACAGATACCCGCCGTACACCACCATCCCAAGAACCCGAAGAACAGCAAGCTATAGCTGAACTTTTGGGTAACGGTGGTTAGTCGGCAATCTCGCTTGTTGCTCACCGGAAATAAAGGGACTGAAGCCCCGTCCTTCTAGGACGGCTTTTATCCGGATAAACACCCCAGGATAGTATGATACAATGCAGTTGGCTTGCGGCGGCAAAGTCGAAGTCAACTTATCAGGTACGCCGGGACTCGGCGGAACCCAAACCGCAAAGGTTTGAAACGCCCAGCCCTGAA